>JAILLW010000082.1 GCA_024692955.1 Lachnospiraceae bacterium
CAATGAATCCAACCGGGACGGCCTGTATGTGGAGATCTCAAAGGATGATATGGCGGCATATATCCGCTTTGACAGCAGTAAATTCGGGATCACCACAAGAAAGGATATTCTGAGGACGCTCCGGCTTCTCGGGATCACCCAGAACATCAATCCGAGGATGATGGATGATCTGCTTACGGGAAAGCATCTCGATGAGCTTGTGGAGATCGCTCGGGGAACGCCGGCCGTGAACGGTGCCGACGGCTATTATGAGTATTTCTTCGAAGTGAACAGGGACCACAGCCCGAAGATGAATCCGGACGGTTCCGTTGACTTTCAGACGGTGGAATGGTTTGAACAGGTAAAGAAGGACCAGAAACTGGCTTATTATCATTCCGCCGGAAAAGGAGAGGCCGGTTCCACCGTGACCGGAAAGCGGATCGCGCCGAAGAAAGGCAGGGAACTTCAGAGCCTGAGGGGTAAGGGATTCGTTCAGCTTCCGGATAAAAAGACTTATATTGCCTCTTTTGACGGAATGGTGAAGCTCGACGGCTTCAAACTGGAAGTCTCCCAGATACTCAGCGTACCTGAAGTGACGCTGGCAACGGGGAACATCCAGTTCGAAGGCAATCTGGAGGTCCAGGGGGATGTGACGAGCGGCGTTAAGATCATCGCTGGCGGGAATGTGATCATAAACGGTTTCCTTGAAGCCGCCAGAGTCGAGGCGGGAGGAGACGTGATCCTGAAAAAGGGCGCCAACGGACGCGGCATCGGCTATATCAGTGCCGGAGGAATCGTGGAAGCACGCTTCTTTGAGGGAATTACCGTGAAAGCCGGGGACAGGATCGATACGAATTACAGCCTGAATTCCCATCTTTACAGCGAGGACAGCATCGTGATCCACGGAAGCAAGGGAATGATCCTCGGAGGAACTGCCTTCGCGATCCGTGAGATCCGCGTAAATAACGTCGGAAACAGTGCGGGAACTAAAAGCATTATCACCCTTGGCGCATCGGAAAAGATGCATTCGGATCTTCGGAAACTGGAGGAGCGGCTTGCGGAACTTGACGGTCAGATGATCGTTCTTATGAAGGGCAAGTCCGATTTTGAAAAGAAGTTTCCGCCGGAAGTGCGGAACATCATGGAGACTTATATTAAGATCAACAACGCGATCTATACATTGAAACTTCAGAGAGACGAAGCCTCGGCAAAAAAGACCCGGCTTTTCGATCAGATCGCGAAGACCGTGGACGCGCACATGGTGGTCACGGGAGATCTGTTTGACGGCAATATCATTGACATTAATGGCAAAAAACTGAAAACGGTCTATGCGAACAACGTCACGGTGAAATCGGTACTGAACCGTGTCGGGATCTTTAAGAACTAGACCGGACGGAGGAAATGATGAAGCGTAGGATTCTGATCGCCGATACCAATGAAATAAACCGGGAAGTGCTTTCCGAACTTTTTGAGGAAGAGTATGAGATCATTGAGAAAGAGTCCGGAGCCGACGCGCTTTCCGTGATCCGGACGGATTACAAAGATATGGCCGCGGTTCTTCTTGACGCGGAACTGCCCGAACTTGACGGATACGAGGTCCTCGAGAATATAAAGAAGCAGGAATGGGGATATCGCGTGCCTGTCATCATCATTTCCGGGGATGCTTCGCTGAAAGCGGAGAAAAGGGCCTACAGTCTGGGAGCGGCCTACTTCTCAAAAAAGCCCTTCGACACCGGGCTTATGAAGACGAGGATCGATGAGATCGCGGAGCTTTATGAGGCAAGAGCCGCGGTACGCGAGGAAGAATCGGGAAATCCGGATGCCGGGAAAAAAGATATGCCCGGGAAGGAAAACCTTGAACTTGCGAACCATGTCTTTGACGCAATGATCGAATTTGCCGGAAGACTTGTGGAATCAAGAGATCCGGAGAATCAGTATCATATATACCGCATGAAGGGACTTACAAGGATCATGGCGAAGAAACTCAGAGAACTGTATCCGGAATACGGTCTTTCCGAGAATGATGTGGAAATGATCGTGACGGCAAGTGCCGTTCATGACATCGGAAAGGTTTCCATACCGGACAGCATCATTCTGAAACCCGGGAATTTAAGCGATGAGGAATATGAATATATGAAGTCCCATACGCTCCGGGGGGAAGAGATCTTTAACGATATCCGGTTCGACTGGGATCCGGAATATGCGAAGATCACGAAACAGGTCATCCGTTCACATCATGAAAAATGGGACGGAGGAGGATATCCCGACGGGCTTAAGGGAGAGGAGATCCCTGTGGCGGCCCAGATCATTTCCCTCGCCGATACCTATGATGCCCTTGTCAACGACAGGATCTACCGGAAGGCCTTTGACAAGGAAACAGCCTATAATATGATCATTTCCGGGGATACCGGTGTATTCCCACCCAAAATGATAGAGTGTTTTAAAGCCTGCCGCACGGATATGGAAAAATGGGAGAATCAGGCGACAAAAGAAAGGAAGATGGAAAATGATACAGTCAAGGACGCATAACTGTAACGAACTTACGCTGGCCGATGCAGGGAAAAAGGTTACTCTCGCCGGCTTCTATGACAACTTAAGACAGGTTGCCAAAAATCTCGGATTCCTGCAGCTCCGGGATTTTTACGGGGTGACCCAGATCGTGATCGAGACCGAGGAGATGATGGCATCCCTGAACGGAGTCAACAATGAGTCCACACTTCAGGTGGAGGGAACCGTCCGGGAGAGATCTTCCAAAAACCCGAAGCTTCCTACGGGCGAGATCGAGGTTGTACCGGACAGGATCACGGTGCTCGGAAAATGCATTTATAACGAGCTGCCCTTTGAGATCCGCCGATCAAGAGAAGCGGACGAGGCTGTCCGGCTGAAATACCGGTATCTGGATCTTCGGAATCCGGAGGTTAAGGATAAGATCGTTCTTCGTTCGAAGATCGTATCAAGGCTTAGGGCTGCGATGACCGATGAGGGTTTTCTTGAGATCACGACGCCAATCCTCACCTGCTCGTCACCCGAGGGGGCAAGAGACTACCTGGTACCGTCAAGAAACCATCCCGGGAAGTTTTATGCACTTCCCCAGGCGCCTCAGCAGTTCAAACAGCTCCTTATGACTTCGGGGTTTGACCGGTATTTCCAGATCGCACCCTGCTTCCGGGACGAGGATGCCAGAGCGGACCGTTCCCCCGGAGAATTCTATCAGCTTGATATGGAAATGGCATTTGCCTCTCAGGAAGATGTTTTTTCCGTGATTGAGAAAGTCCTTCCTCCCGTCTTTTCCGAGTTCGGACTCTATAAAGAGGCTTCTGCGGCACCCTTTGTAAGGATCCCGTATCAGGCAGCCATGGAGACCTACGGAACGGATAAGCCCGATCTTCGGATCGACCTCAAGGTAAAAGACGCCACCGAACTCCTCGAAGACTGCGGTTTCGGGCCTTTTTCCGGAAATGAGGTAAAGGCTGTCCGCGTAAGCAACTGTACGCTGACAAGAAAACAGATCGACAAACTGATCGCGGATGTGGAAGTAAGGACCGGCGCGAAATCCTACTGGTTCCGTTATGATGAGAACGGAGATCTTGTGGGAGGCATCTCGAAATTCCTTCAGGAAAAGAAGGAAGAGATCCTGGTGGCTCTGGAGCTTCAGAAGGGAGATTTCGTTGCCCTGAGCAGCGGAAAGCATCTTGAGTCATTAAAGACGGCCGGTGCCCTCCGGACCTTCCTCGGTAACGAGTGCGAGGGCCATATGAAAAAAGACTGCTATGAATTCTGCTGGATCGTGGATTTCCCGATGTATGAGATCGGTGAGGAATCCGGAGAGCTGGAATTCTGTCATAATCCGTTCTCCATGCCTCAGGGAGGGATGGAAGCGCTTTGCGAAAAGGACCCGCTGGAGATACTGGCTTATCAGTACGATCTGGTGGTGAACGGAGTGGAATTAAGTTCCGGTGCGGTCCGGAACCACGATCCCGAGATCATGGTGAAGGCCTTTGAGATCGTGGGACTCGGGGAAGATGCCGTGAAGGCTAAATTCCCCGCAATGTACAACGCCTTCTGCTATGGAGCGCCTCCGCATGCCGGGATCGCACCCGGTGTGGACCGTATGGTCATGCTGATTGCCGGAGAAGAGAGCATCCGGGAGATCATTCCCTTCCCGATGAACAAAACGGCCCAGGACGTAATGATGGGAGCACCATCCGAGGTGGACGAGAAGCAGCTTAAGGACGTGCATATCAAACTGGATCTTCCGGATCCCGAGTGAACATGGTCAACAATATCATTACCTATGTACAACAGTACGGGAAGCATTCCGTGGCGGAGTTTCCCTTTAACGAGGTGGACGCGCTGGTGCTCTGCCAGCTGTCCTACCTTGATTTTTCCGCTTCCATTTATCCGGAAACGGAACGGAAGGATGCGGTCCTTATCAGTGAGATCGCGTATCTTCCCCGTGTGGAGCGGCTCTATGAAGGGTTCTGGTACAAGGACGAAAACCGGGAGCTCTTCCGGGCGGTATCCGAAAGCACACGATTCGGGAGCATGCGTCTATGGAGATTCGAGGAACTTAAGGACGAGGACAGAACACTTCAGTTCGCAGCGCTTACCTTTGCCATCGATAAAGATACGGATTTTGTGGCATTCCGGGGAACGGATGCCAGTCTCATAGGCTGGAAAGAAGACCTGATGCTGGCTTATTCGCGCCCTACAGGTGCCCAGAAGCATGCGCTTAAATATCTTACCGGCATTCTGGAGTCCACGGACGGGCATATCCTTGCCGGAGGGCACTCCAAAGGCGGAAATCTGGCCGTATATGCCGCGATGAACCTGCCGCGCGATCTTCAGGAAAGGATCGATACGGTCTATGACAATGACGGACCGGGCTTTCGGCCGGAGATCCTCGAGCAGTCGGATTATGAGAACATCCGTGGACGCATCCGGAAATTCATACCACATTCCTCCGTGGTCGGTGTGATCCTGGAGGAGAACGACGATTATGAACTGATCGAGTGCTGGAAACTGGGCACGCTTCAGCACAATACCTATACCTGGAAGTCCGAGAAAGGCGCTTTTCTGAGAGCTTCCGGCATCGATCCGAAAAAGAGGATACGGGACGCGGCTCTTAACGAATGGATCCTCAGCCTCTCGGAAGAGGAGATCACGGTTTTTATCGATACGCTTTATGAATTCCTTACCTCCGAGGATTCCGAGAGCTTATATGACCTGAAAAACAATCTGAAAAAGAGCATTATCGATTCCTTCCGCATTTCCAGGGATCTGGATGAAAATACAAAAAAAGCCTTGCAAAATATTTTGAAATCGTTTATAGATATATATGGTGAACACGCCGCCGCGGAAGTCGCGAATATGCGACGGTCCTTTCGGGAGGAGCTTAGGAGTCTCTACCTTGGAGCCGCGGATCTTCTTTCCAGAAAGAATACATAAGTGTTCAGCGGAGATGGCGGAATTCATGGCAATTGTACCGCAGGTGCAATTGCAGGCAGACGCGGCACGGTGACAACCGTGGGCGTCGTAGAAATTGAATGAGCGGAGATGGCGGAATTGGCAGACGCGCACGGTTCAGGTCCGTGTGATAGCAATATCATGAGGGTTCAAGTCCCTTTCTCCGCACTCATAAGAAAAGGCATATGGGATGATCCCATATGCCTTTTCTTACGGGTTCAGGAGTGCTCCTGAACCCGGGTCCAAGGTCTCGGAGGGCTGGCGCCCTCCTCGGTCCGCGCTGACCGATGTCCACCGGACGTCGAGCGCCCTTTCTCCGCACGCCCATTCTTTTTTGACAGACAGGTGACGGGAAAAAAGATATGTGTTAAAATATTGACCGGCACATCAGTATGATAATGTGATAAAGAATCGGAGGGATACAATGAAAGAGAAAAAGGGTTTATCGGTAAAATCACAGATACTTCTTCTTGCACTGCTTCCGGCAGTGGCTGTCGGTTTCGTGCTCCTTGCGCTTGCCGTCATCTTTATGAAGAACGGACTTGAGGATGAGGTGATCGAAGGACTGCTTGCTTCCGCTTATGCCTATCGGGAAGGCGGAATGTTCCAGGACGCCGAGGAAGGAGACAATTCCTTTGAAGAAGCGTTAAAGAAAGAGACGGGCGTTGATTTCACCTGGTTTGAGGGAGATTCAAGATTTGCTTCCTCTCTCGGGAGCAAGGTGATCGGAACCAAGGCGGCAGACGAGGTGATCCAGGCTGTCCTGAAGGGAAGACAGACCTTTACATCCAAGAAAACCAAGGTGGTAGGCGAAGACTACTTTGTTGCCTATGTTCCCGTGATCGAAAACGGAAACGTGACCGGAATGGCATTCTGCGGAAAACCGCGCTCAGAAGTGCAGTCGATGATCTGGAGGAGCATCGCGCAGATGCTCATATTCGGAGCCATACTCTTTATCGTGGCCGGCGTGATCGCTTACAGGGTCGCGAGCGTGTTTGCCGCAGCGATCAACGCGATGAACGAAAGCATTACGCATCTTGCAAACGGCGAATTTGTCAAAGCGGAAAAATATCTTGACCGGAAGGACGAGATCGGATCGGCACTTCGACAGACGAATATCCTCGTGGGCGAACTTGACCGGGTAGTGGGGGATGTGAAAGATACTACCAAGATCCTGGACGGTTCCGCGAACGAACTCGACAAGACTGCGAGAAAGATCTCGGATACTGCCGAAAATGTGGCAACCGCGGTACACGAGATCGCAAACGGTGCCACCGAGCAGGCCGAAGACATACAGGATGCCATGGAGAATGTCGGATACATCGATTCCGCGGTTACCTCCGTTTCGACAAATACGGACACTCTCGCGAAGACGACGGACGCCATGAAGGAGAGTTCCATTGCTTCCGAGCAGTCGCTTCATGAGCTGGAAAAGAGCTTCGATGAGATGAGCAGGAATATCGAAGATATCGCGAGGTCCATCGAAGAGACCGGCAATGCCGTTAACGTTGTAAATGAAAAGGTTGATATGATCAACAGCATCGCTTCCCAGACAAACCTTCTTGCTCTGAATGCCTCCATCGAGGCGGCGCGTGCCGGAGAGGCAGGGAAGGGATTTGCGGTCGTTGCGACGGAGATCGGTTCCCTTGCCACCGATTCCAACAGCGCAGCGGATGAGATCCGGGGCGAAATGAAGAACCTTCTTGATGCTTCGAAGCAGGCTACGGAAAAAGCATCGGAGGTTCAGAAGATCGGTTTTGAGGTTACGGAAGTGCTTCGAAATACGGTGAAGAGTGTTCATGATATGCTTGAATCGATCAATCTTACCGTTTCGAACGTTGCAGAGATCTCCGACAATGCGGCATCCTGCCAGACATCCAAAAATGCGGTGGTTGATGTGATGAGTTCTCTTTCCGCGATCTCCGAAGAGAACGCGGCTTCGAGCCAGGAAACCTCGGCGGCCATGTCCGAGCTGAACACATCCGTTGCGACGCTTGCGGATTCCGCACAGCAGCTTAACGAGCTTGCAAAGAAACTGGAAGAGGATATGGAATTCTTCAAAAGCTGAGCCGGAACATTGAAGCTCAGACTGAAAAAGAGGCGGCGGTGCTGCCTCTTTTTTCTATAGGCAGAAGGGGATAAAGATGATAAAATAATAGGAATGGGGAAGCACGGAAGAAAACGAATCGGGTTAACGGAGAAAGGGGTTCCTGAAATGAAAAAGAAAACTACGATGATCCTGCTTTTGGTCGTGCTTGTCCTTGCTGCCGGCTGTTCTGGAAAGGCCGGAATACCGGCCGGAGACATACCGGTCAATACTACGGGAGAAAGTGACATGATCCAGAATCCGGATGATCTTAAAGATGAAGTTGCCGATTCTTTTAAGGCCGGGGGAGAGACTGAAGACAGCACGCCCCCGATGGCTGAGGGGAAGGCCGAAGACAGCACAGCCCCGATGGCTGAGGCAGAGACTGTACAGGAAGAGACTGAGTTTGAAAACGGCATCACGATCCCCGAGATTTCCATAAAGGATTTTGCCGTTCCGGATACGGAAGCGCTTCGTTTTGCGAACGGCCTCGGCGTCGGATGGAATCTCGGCAATACGTTTGATGCCTACCGTGACAGCAATTTCGGCGATGAGATGCTGCTGGAGACTCACTGGCAGAGCGATATGACCACGAAGGAATTCATTCACTCCGTGAGAGAGAAGGGTTTCTCGTCGATCCGGATCCCGGTATCCTGGCACGATCATCTGTCCGAAGACCTGGAGATCTCGGAAGCGTGGATCTCCCGTGTGGATGAAGTGGTCGGCTGGGCCGTTGATGAAGGTCTCTATGTGATCATCAACATACATCATGACAATCACCCGGAAGCAAACGGCTATTTTCCCGACAGTGTCCACAGGGAACAGTCCACACGCTATGTGAAAAGAATCTGGGAACAGGTTGCGGACCGCTTCAACAAATATGACGAACATGTCATCTTTGAGTCACTGAACGAGCCGAGACTTGTTGGAAATAAAGATGAGTGGTATCTGAATCCGGGAAGTAAAGAAGTCCGGGATTCGGTCGAATGCATCAACGAACTGAATCAGCTTTTCGTTGATACCGTCCGTGCCACCGGAGGGAATAACGCGGAACGCTATCTGATGGTTCCGGGCTATTGCGCTTCACCCGACGGCGTGCTCTCCGTTTTCTTCAAAATGCCGGAGGATCCCGCGAAAGACCGGCTGATGCTTTCCGTTCATGCTTATACTCCTTACGATTTTGCACTGCAGAGCCCCGGGATCAAAGACTTTGATCCTGAAAAGAAGGAAAGCACCGGCGAGATCGATACCTTCCTCGGGAAACTGTATATGAAATACGTTATGAACGGGATCCCTGTCGTGGTAGGAGAGTTCGGTGCACAGAACAAGAACAATCTGCAGGCAAGGGTCGACTATGCAGCCTATTATGTACGGGCGGCGAGAGCACGCGGAATGGCCGTTATCTGGTGGGACAACAACAATTTCAACAGTGAAGGCGAGAAGTTCGGGATCCTCAGCAGAAAAAGCCCGGACAATTCGGTGAATGAAATCGTCGCGGCACTTATGAAATATGCCGTAAGGCCATGATAAAAGATTTTCGATAACAAGCCGTCCAACTCCGTAAAAGAAAGATGTAGGATGAGCATATGCATAAAGATATTCTGCAATCGAAGAAAACAAATGATCCGAATAGCGGGAAACATTTGGCTTTTCGGGTTGCTTTCTATGCCGCGGCGATCCTGATCAATTTTGTCCTTCCACGCACCGCTTCCCGTTTCGGCCTGCCTTTATATCTCGATAATGTAGGGACGCTTCTTGCGGCGATCCTCGGCGGCTACCTTCCGGGCATCGCGGTGGGTTATCTCAACAATATCATCAATATGCGTGGCAATCCGGGAAATGCTTACTATGTGGTCTTGAGTACTCTCATTGCCGCGTTCGGTTCCTGGTTCGGTACAAGGGGCTGGTTTAAAAAGTTCGGGAAAGCCCTGCTCACAATTCCTGTCTTTGCCTTTATCGGAGGTGTGCTCGGTTCGATCCTGACCTACCTTCTGTACGGCTACGGAATGGGAGAGGGGATCTCGGCACCCTTTGCGAGAGCGCTCCTTGAAAACGGAACCTGGTCTGTCTTTCAGGCCCAGCTTATTTCCGACGTCGTGATCGATCTTATCGACAAGGGCATAACCGTAGTGCTTGTTTTCGTGATCCTGAAACTGATCCCGGAAGCACTGAAGCCCGGCCTCTGGCTTACCGGCTGGCGACAGGCTCCGCTCTCGAATGAAGCACTCAAAGACGCGCGGAAAAACGATACGAGATCATTTTCCCTCAGGGGAAAGATCGTTACGATCATTTCCGCCATCATGTTTATGGTAGCTGTGGTTACAACCATGATCAGCTACATCCTCTATCAGAATTTCGCGAAGGAACAATATATCTACAGTTGCAGGAGTGCCGCGAAACTTTCCGCGGATCTCATCGATCCGGACCGCGTGGAGGATTATCTTAAAATGTCCGACACGGATCCCGAATATCTGAGGATCCTGAAGGAACTCGAGGATTTGCGGAGCGGAAATCCAGATATCGAGTTCATTTATATCTATCAGTTCAGAGAGGACGGCGTCCATGTGCTCTTTGATCTGGATACCCCAGAGGTGAAGGCACAAAAGCCCGGGGATGTGATCCCGATGGAAGAATATCTCCTGGAATACCGCGACGATTTCTTTGAGGGACGCAGGATCGAACCGATGCTGGATGAAACGATCTACGGGAAACTTCTCACCGTATTCGAGCCGGTATATGATTCGGCGGGGAACTGTGTCTGCTATGCCGGAGCGGATATCCGTGTGGAGGAAATCCGTCTTTCCAGCCTGAATTTTATGACCAAGGTATTTTCGCTCTTTATGGGCTTCTATATCTTTATCCTCGCGCTTTGCATCTGGCTTGTGGATTATCATCTGATCTATCCCATTGCCGCCATGACCATGTCAGCAAGGAAATTTGCCTATGACAGCGAAGAGGCGATTGATATCAGCGTGGCACGTCTGCAGCATCTTGACATATCCACGGGGGACGAGATCGAGAATCTTTATGAATCCCTTTCAAAAACCATTGCGTCCACGGTCGGCTATCTGGAGGATGTGGAGGCGAAGGGGCTGGAGATCGCCCATATGCAGCACGGGCTGATTTATGTTCTTGCGGATCTGGTGGAGAGCCGGGACAAGAATACCGGTGACCATGTCCGAAAAACGGCCGCCTATGTCAGACTCATTATGGAGAAGATGAAGGAAAAAGGTATGTATTCCGACATCCTGACAGATGATTACATGGCGGATGTTGAGAACTCCGCGCCGCTTCATGACGTCGGAAAGATCATGGTATCCGATGTCATTCTGAATAAACCCGGACGTCTGACAGACGAAGAGTTCGCGATCATGAAAAGCCATACCACGGCCGGAAAGGAGATTATCCAGAGCGCGATGTCGCTCGTTTCCGACAGCGGCTATCTGAAGGAGGCGAAGAACCTCGCGACTTATCATCATGAACGCTGGGACGGCTCCGGTTATCCTTCCGGGAAGAAAGGTGAGGAGATCCCGCTTTCCGCGAGGGTCATGGCAATAGCGGATGTCTTTGATGCTCTTGTCTCAAAGCGAAGCTACAAGGAACCGTTTTCGTTTGAAAAGGCGATGGATATCATCCGTGAGGGAGCGGGAAGCCAGTTTGATCCCACGATAGCGGCGCTCTTTGCGGAAAATGCGGAGGAAGTACGGAAGATCGCGGCTGCTCATGAATCCATGCTGGGACAGGGAATCAGGAATTTCGAAGCCGGAGGTTCCGGGCAGGAAAAAAATGCTTGACAACCTTTTTATGCTGTGATTATAATCCACTTAATTGAATGACACCAAACCGTTGATGAAGAGTGAGTAGTTTTCGGAGACGACGAAAAGAGAGCCGCAGGCGGTGGGATTGCGGTACGGACGGCCGGAAATGAATGGACTTCAGAGGGCGCGGAGGAACGGCGAAAGCCAAGTATATCGTGACGTGAGGGCATACGTAAGTTGCCGGAGATATGATGGTATCTTGCTAAGCGCACAGAGTATCTGTGAAACAGGGTGGCACCGCGGATTAAATGATTCGTCCCTGACAGTATGTTTATACTGTCAGGGTTTTTTTATGATAACAGGGAGTGCCGGGCACGAAGCAATTCGTATTATCATAAATAACCGGCGAATTGCAAACAAGCAGCGGAAAGGGGAATGAGAATGGAAATCGGGGAATTAAGGAAAATGAAGGAGGAGGGGATCTACCGTGTGGCACCGGTCTCGATCGAGATGCTGTCCGATATGAGGACGCCGGTTCAGGTACTCCGTATCCTTCGGAATGTATCGGAGAAGGTATTTTTGCTCGAATCGGTGGAGAATCACAAGAACAGCGGGAGATATACCTTCCTCGGCTATGAGCCGAAGAGCGTGATCAGCTGTATGAACGGTTCTGTCATCGCGGACGGAAAAACAATCGGGACCGATCCCGTCCGGTATCTGAGGGATGTGCTTGATGCATACAAAAGCCCGAGGATCCGGGAGCTTCCGCCGTTTACGGGCGGGCTTGTAGGCTTTTTCTCCTATGACTTCATAAAATATTCCGAACTGACCCTGAATCTTCATGATGAGGACAGGGAAGGCTTTCCGGATCTGGAACTGATGCTTTTTGACAAAGTGATCGCCTTTGATCATTTCAGGCAGAAGATCGTCCTGATTGCAAATGTGATGCTGGATGACCCGGATAAGGGCTGTGAACAGGCCATGAAGGAACTGAACGATCTTGCGGACCTTATCAAAAACGGCGAAATGAAAGAAGAGATCCCGGGAGAGGCAACGGGTGAATTCATACCGGACCTTTCTGAGGAGGAATTCGGAGATATGATCCTGAAAGCCAAGCATCATATCCGGGAAGGGGATATCTTCCAGATCGTATTGTCAAACCGTCTTTCCGCACCCTTCAGGGGATCGCTGCTTAATACCTACCGGATGTTAAGAACGATCAATCCCTCTCCCTATATGTTCTATATTCAAAACGGGGAGCGGGAGATCGCCGGGGCATCTCCGGAAACGCTGGTTAAGCTGAAGGACGGGATCCTTCATACCTATCCTCTTGCGGGATCGAGAAGAAGGGGTGAGAGCGAAGAAGAAGACGAGGCGCTTGAAAAGGAGCTCTTAAAGGACGAAAAGGAACTTGCGGAACACAATATGCTCGTGGACCTCGGCAGAAACGATCTTGGAAAGATCTCAGAATTCGGAACGGTAGAGGTTGATAAACTGAGGTGCGTGGAACGCTATTCCCATGTGATGCATATCGCCTCTTCCGTAAAGGGAAAGATCCGGGACAATGAGGATTCCCTCTCGGCGATAAGCGCGGTGCTCCCCGCCGGTACCCTGTCAGGAGCACCGAAGATAAGAGCCTGCGAACTCATTGATGAACTGGAGGGAAATCGAAGGGGAATCTACGGAGGGGCCATCGGTTATCTTGACTTCGCCGGGGATATGGATACCTGCATCGCGATCAGGATCGCCTATAAGGATCGCGGAACGGTTTATGCAAGGAGCGGGGCAGGGATCGTGGCGGATTCGGATCCGGTATCGGAATACAAAGAGACGCTGAATAAGGCAAACGCGGTGGTTGACGCGATCAGACGCTCGAAGGAGGTGGAAGCATGATCATCCTTATCGATAATTATGACAGCTTTTCCTATAATCTTTTTCAGCTCATAGGATCCATCGATCCGGATATCAGGGTGATCCGGAATGATGATATGACAAGCGAAGAAGTCCTTGCGATGAAGCCCCGGGCCCTGATCCTTTCCCCCGGACCGGGACGCCCGGAAAATGCCGGGATCTGCGTTGACCTTATCCGAAAGGCGAAGGGAACGGTGCCGATCCTCGGTGTCTGCCTCGGACATCAGGCAATCGCCCTTGCTTACGGCGCCAAAGTGACTTACGCGAAGGAACTTATGCACGGGAAATCATCCGAAGCAAAGCTTGACACATCCTCGCCGGTCTTCCGGGATCTGCCGGAGAGGATCAGCGTCGCAAGGTATCATTCCCTCGCGGCCGATGCGGACACATTTCCCGGGGAACTCAGGGTAACGGCCCGTACCGATGACGGGGAAGTGATGGCGATAAGCCACAGGGAATATCCGGTCTTCGGGCTCCAGTTTCATCCGGAATCGATCCTGACACCGGAGGGGAAAAATATAGTAAACAATTTTCTGATGTATGTAAAAGGAGGAACGGAAAAATGATCAAAGAAGCAATCGTAAAGATCGTGGACAAACAGGATCTTACCTATGAGGAGGCTTACGCCGTGATGAATGAGATCATGAGCGGACTTACCTCTCCGACACAGAACGCTGCGTTTCTTGCGGCTTTATCCACGAAATCCGCAAAAGCGGAGACCACGGATGAGATCGCGGGATGCGCGGCGGCCATGCGCGAGCACGCGCTCAAAGTACCGTATGAAGGGGATGTGCTTGAAATCGTCGGAACCGGCGGCGACAAGTCCAATAGCTTTAATATTTCGACGACTTCCGCTTTCGTGATCGCAGCTTCCGGGATCAAGGTCGGAAAACACGGGAACCGCGCGGCTTCTTCAAAATCGGGCGCGGCAGACTGTTTAGAGGCGCTCGGGATGAACATCGACCTCACGCCGGAACAGTGCGTTAAGCTCCTTGATGAGACCGGTTTCTGCTTTTTCTTCGCACAGAAGTATCATACCTCGATGAAATATGTCGGAAGCATCCGGAAGGAACTGGGATTCCGTACGGTGTTCAATATCCTCGGGCCTCTGACGAATCCGGTATCCCCGAATATGCAGATCCTCGGCGTATATGATGAGTATCTGGTAGAGCCGCTCGCCAGAGTTCTAAACAGCCTCGGCGTAAAGCGCGGCATGGTCGTATACGGACAGGCGAAGCTCGATGAGATCTCCGCAGTGTCTCCGACGACGATCTGTGAGTTCAACAACGGTGAATACAAAACCTATGTGATCACACCCGAGGATTTCGGGCTTACGACCGGTAATATGGAAAGCCTGGTCGGCGGAACTCCTCAGGATAACGCGAACATCACGAAGCTGATCCTTCAGGGGATCGAAGGCGGAACGAGGAGAAACGCGGTGCTCCTTAATGCGGGCGCGGCGATCTACATCGGCGGAAAGGCACCGACTTTCGAAGAAGGTGTAAAGGAAGCGGCCAGACTAATCGACGAAGGGATCGCGGCAAAGAAGATGAACGAAGTGATCGAGGCGAGCAGGCGCGTATGAATATCCTTGGTGAACTCGCCGAAAGCGCGAGAAAAAGAACGGATGCAAATAAAGTAAAAAAGCCCTTGAACGAGATCCGGAAGGAAGCAGTATCGGCGCTTGAAGGGAATGAAAAAGGAGCCGCTTTTCCGTTTGAAGAGGCACTTCGAAAAGAAGAGATCGCTTTTATCTGTGAATGCAAAAAGGCTTCTCCTTCGAAAGGGATGATCGCAGAGGATTTTCCTTATGTTCGGATCGCGAAGGAATATGAAGAAGCAGGCGCATCCTGTATATCCGTCCTTACGGAGCCGACGAGGTTTCTCGGAGAAGACAGGTATCTTTCCGAGATCGCATCAAATGTCAGGATCCCCTGTCTCAGAAAGGATTTTACCGTGGATCCCTATATGATCTACGAAGCCTCGCTCCTTGGGGCTTCCGCGATTCTTTTAATCGTATCCCTCCTTTCATCGGAAGAACTCCGGGAATACCTTTCGATATGCGATGAACTCGGCCTTTCCGCTCTTTTTGAAGCGCATGACGAAAAGGAAATCGAAACCGCCCTGAATGCGGGCGCGAGGATCGTCGGCGTAAACAACCGGAATCTGAAAGATTTTACGGTGGATATTGAAAACTCGCTCCGGTTAAGGGAAAATGTACCCGGAGAGATCCTCTTTGTCGCGGAGAGCGGGATCCGCACCGCGGAAGACATCCGAGAACTTTCAACGCACGGTGTGAACGCGGTACTGATCGGAGAGAGTCTCATGCGCGCGAAAGATAAAAAAGCAATGCTTTCCGAGCTGCGGAGGCTTTTATGAAAAGAATCGATATGCCGAAGATAAAATTCTGCGGAATACGGACGCTTAAGGACGTTCGATCCGTAAATGAGATCCGTCCGGATTATGTCGGATTCGTCTTTGCTCCGGGAAGGAAGAGGACGATCGGGATCGAAGAGGCGGCGAAACTTAAGGCTTCGCTCGATCCATCGATCCGTACGGTCGGCGTATTTGTCGATGAAGATCCCGAAAACGTGGCGGCGATCCATAATACCGGGATCATCGACATCGCCCAGCTACACGGAGAAGAAGATGAGGTTTACATAACAAACCTTCGAAAGATCGCGCCGAACCTTAAGATCATGAAAGCCTTTGTGATCAAAAGTGACAAAGATGTCATTTCGGCAGAGGGAAGCAGCGCGGATATGGTCCTTCTCGACAGCGGAAAAGGAAGCGGCAAGACCTTCGACCTTTCGCTTATCCGGGACTTTCAAAGGCCGTTTTTCCTGGCGGGAGGATTGAGCCCGGAAAACATTGAAGAAAGAATCTTAGAGGCACCGGATACGCTTTGGGGGCTCGATGTAAGCTCCGGGATCGAAACGGATGGAGAAAAGGATCCGGAGAAGATGAAGGCTTTTATGAAGAACGCCAAAAAGGCAATATGACGACAGACAGTAACAAATGAAACGGGATGAAAAGGAGTGAAGATCATGAGCAGAGGAAGATTTGGAGTCCACGGCGGTCAGTACATTCCGGAAACGCTGATGAATGCGGTAACGGAACTGGAAGAAGCCTATGAGCATTTCAAAGCGGATCCGGAGTTTCAAAAAGAACTCAGCGCTTTGCTGAATGAATATGCGGGCAGACCGAGCAGACTCTATTATGCGGAAAAGATGACAAGGGATCTTACCGGACCGAAGATCTATCTGAAAAGAGAGGATCTGAATCATACCGGATCTCACAAGATCAACAATGTGCTCGGTCAGGCGCTTCTCGCAAAGAAAATGGGAAAGACACGGCTGATCGCGGAGACCGGAGCCGGGCAGCACGGTGTCGCGACCGCAACCGCGGCGGCCCTCATGGATATGGAATGTGTCGTATTCATGGGAGAAGAGGATACGAAGCGCCAGGCGCTCAATGTCTACCGTATGAGGCTTCTCGGTGCAACCGTGATCCCCGTGAAGACCGGGACGCGTACGCTGAAGGATGCGGTATCCGAGGCGATGCGGGAGTGGACGACCAGGATCGAGGACACTCATTACTGTCTGGGCTCCGTGATGGGCCCCCATCCTTTTCCGACGATCGTACGTGATTTTCAGGCTGTGATCTCAAAGGAGATCCGTGAAGAGATCCTGCAGAGGGAAGGGCGTCTTCCGAATGCGGTGCTTGCCTGCGTGGGAGGCGGTTCAAACGCGATCGGAAGCTTCTATCACTGCATTCCGGATGAAGGGGTAAGGCTCATCGGCTGTGAAGCCGCGGGACGCGGGATCGACACATTCGAGACGGCAGCTACGGTAAATACCGGAAGGATCGGGATCTTCCACGGGATGAAATCCTATTTCTGCCAGGACAAATACGGTCAGATCGCGCCGGTCTATTCGATCAGCGCGGGACTCGACTATCCGGGAGTTGGACCGGAGCACGCGAATCTGCACGACACCGGACGCGCGGAATATGTTCCGGTCACGGATGATGAAGCGGTGGAAGCGTTTGAGTATCTCTCAAGGACTGAAGGGATCATTCCGGCGATCGAGTCGGCGCATGCCGTAGCACATGCGAGAAAGATCGCGAAGGAATTTACGAAGGACCAGATCATCGTGATCACGATCTCCGGACGGGGAGACAAAGACTGTGCGGCGATCGCCCGTTACAGAGGGGAGGACATCAATGAGTAGGCTAAGCGAAGCATTTCAGAATAAAAAGGCATTCATTCCGTTCATTACCTGCGGAGACGGAGGATTGGATCTTACGAAGAAGATCGTGAAGGAGATGGTGGATGCGGGAGCTTCGATCATCGAACTCGGGATCCCGTTTTCCGATCCGACCGCGGAAGGACCGGTCATCCAGGAGGCGAACATCCGGGCGCTTTCAGCGGGGACGACAACGGACAGGATCTTTGATATGGTGGCGGAGCTTCGGAAGGAAGTTGACGTGCCGCTTGTGTTTATGACCTATGCGAACGTGGTATTCAGCTACGGAACCGAGAAATTCCTTTCCCGCGCGGAAGAGGTCGGGATGGACGGAATTATCCTTCCGGATGTTCCCTTCGAGGAGAAAGAAGAATTTGCTCCGGCCTGCAGGAAGCACGGGATTGATTTCATCTCGCTCATCGCGCCGACGTCAAAAGACCGGATCGCCATGATCGCAAAAGAGGCAGAAGGATTCATCTATCTCGTATCAAGCCTTGGGGTTACCGGTGTTAGAAGTTCCATCACGACGGATCTTTCCTCGATCGTTTCTGTGATCCGTGAAAACACATCCGTTCCCTGCGCGGTCGGCTTCGGTATCTCGACTCCCGAACAGGCCCATGCCATGTATGAGATCGCAGACGGCGCGATCGTCGGATCTGCGATCGTTAAGCTCATCGCCGCGCACGGGGAGAATGCGCCGAAGATCGTCGGAGATTTCGTACGGTCGATGGTAAACCCGTGACGGAAAGATGATTTAAAAAAATTTCCGCTTGACATTTCGAAAAAACCGTCGTATGTTAAGTGCAGATGAGGCAAAGGCGTCTCGGAGATTTTTCTCTGAGACGCCTTTTTCTGCGTTCAAGCGCAGTTGGCATCATAACAGTTAAATGAAGGAGGAACCCGTTATGAAAAAAGAATTTGTACCCGATTATTTCGGCTCCATGGTCTTTGACGACAGGATCATGCGATCCATGCTTTCGGACAAGGTGTATACATCACTGAAGCGGACGATCGATGAGGGAGAGCGCCTCGACAGTTCCGTCGCGGATGCGGTGGCGGAAGCCATGAAGCAGTGGGCGCTCGAACGCGGCGCGACCCATTTCACGCACTGGTTCCAGCCGCTGACCGGTGTAACGGCGGAAAAGCACGACAGCTTCATTACCCCTTCACCGGACGGTGCCGTGATCATGGACTTTTCCGGCAAGGAACTGATCCAGGGAGAACCGGATGCGTCCTCGTTCCCTTCGGGAGGCTTAAGGGCTACCTTTGAAGCCAGAGGATATACGGCATGGGATCCGACATCCTATGCGTTCATCAAGGATCATACACTCTGCATACCGACCGCGTTCTGCTCCTATTCGGGAGAGGCGCTCGATAAAAAGACACCGCTCCTTCGTTCGATGGAGGCTCTTAACAAGCAGGCATTAAGGATCCTGAAGCTTTTCGGAAAAACCGAAGTGCATAACGTAAAGACCAGTGTAGGACCGGAGCAGGAATACTTCCTGATCGACCGGAAGATGTTCGAACAGCGTCCGGATCTCATTTATACCGGCCGCACTCTTTTCGGAGCAAAGCCCCCGAAGGGACAGGAACTCGATGATCATTATTTCGGCGTGATCAAGCCGCGTGTGACCGCTTATATGGAGGACCTCAACAAGGAACTCTGGAAACTCGGGATCCTCGCGAAGACCGAGCACAATGAAGTGGCACCTGCCCAGCATGAGCTCGCCCCGATCTACTCAACAACGAATATCGCAACCGATCATAACCAGCTGATGATGGAGATCATGCAGAAGGTCGCCGACCGTCACGGACTTGTGTGCCTGCTTCATGAAAAACCGTTCGCGGGAGTGAACGGATCCGGAAAGCACAACAACTGGTCGATCTCGACGGATACCGGAGTAAACCTCCTGTCGCCCGGCGATACGCCTTATGAGAACGCACAGTTCCTGCTCTTCCTTGTGGCTGTAATCCAGGCTGTGGATGATTATCAGGATCTCCTTCGTCTTTCGGTGGCGACTGCCGGAAACGATCACAGACTCGGTGCGAACGAAGCGCCTCCGGCCATCATCTCGGTATTCCTCGGTGATGAGCTCACGGCGGTACTTGACGCGATCAAGAACGGTACGGAATACGAAGGCGCGGAGCGCACACAGATCAAGCTCGGCGTGCATGTTCTCCCGAGACTTCCGAAGGATACGACCGACCGGAACCGGACTTCACCGTTCGCCTTTACCGGAAACAAATTTGAGTTCCGTTCCGTAGGTTCCTCGAACAGCATCGCCTGCGCGAACATCATGCTGAATGCAGCGGTAGCGGAGAGCCTGAAGCAGTACGCGGATGAACTGGAGAAGGCCGATGATTTCGAGACGGCTCTTAATGAACTGATCCGCCGCACGATCAAGGCACATGAGAGGATCCTCTTCAACGGAAACGGCTACAGCGATGAGTGGGTAAAGGAAGCGACCGAAAAGCGGGGACTTTCGAACCTCAAGACCACGCCGGATGCGATGGTGCATCTCCTTGACAAAAAGAATATGGATATGCTGATGGCGCATAAGGTATTCAATGAAGCGGAGCTCAATTCGAGATGCGAGATCATGCTGGAGAACTACTGTAAGACCGTGAACATCGAAGGCGTAACGATGGTCGAGATGGCAAAGAAGGATATCCTGCCCGCGATCGAGGAATATCTCCTCGAGGTGGCAAAGACAACGAATCTGAAGAAACAGGCGGTTCCGGGACTTGCCTGCGCCTATGAGACAGGGATCATTGAAAAGCTTTCGAAGTTAAGCGACAGCATCTGCGAGTCCGCGAACAAACTTGACGATGCTCTTTCGACCCTGAAGGAGAAGGAAAACATTGTTTCGACTTCCGAAGCGATCCGGGACGATATCATTCCGAAGATGGAAAAACTCCGCGGCTTCGCGGATGAAGCGGAAGGATTGACTGCTGAGAAGTATTGGCCGTTCCCGAGCTACGGTAAGCTTCTTTTCAGCGTAAAATAAGCCCTCTTCATTAACTGTTTCATTCATAAGGGGCGGACGGCTGCGAAAGCGGTTGTCCGCCCCGCCCTTTTCATGGCAGGTACGATATGCTATAGTAATGCATTGTGAGAAATGACAGCTCGCGAAATCCCTACATCCATGATCAGGAAGATTCCATGAAAACATTCGTAAATGGGTTAAAAAACACATCAGGAGCGCTGACAGCCGCCGTCCTTTCCGCGGCGATGATCATCAGCATGTTCCCGGCAGGAGCGCTTGCGGAGGAAATTGAGATCACTCCGGAGTTTTCCGTAGAAGAGAGCGTTGAAACAGAAGTAAATGTGGCAGATGAGATCATATCAGAAAATCACGATGAAGAGATATTTACGGCAGATCACGAAGATGTTTTATTATCCGGGGATATTGACAACGATAAATTTCACTCGATCCGAACGGAGATGGAGAGCCTGTCGCGGAAGTGATTTCCGACGGAAACGCAATCGCATATACGGACATAGCTTTGGCCGTATCTGCCTGGAATGAAACGGCAGGTGCGACGCTGAAACTTCTGAGCAATGTTTCCGTAAGCGAAACGATCGAAGTAGATAACGGAAGTACGGATCACCCGATGATCCTTGATCTGAATGATCACGGGATCCTGATGAAGGGGGATAATTCCGTCATTTCGGTATCCGTGAGCAGCATATTTATGCTGGTGGACAGATCAGCCACGCAGACAGACCGTTTCATCCGCATTGAGTATGGAAAGGGGAAGGAAGTCTATGAAGTTGAGCCGCACGAAGACGGTTTGATTAAAGTGACCGGCGGATATATCACCGGCGGACTTTCCGCAACGGGCGGAGGCATATTAAACAGCGGAACATTCATCATGAGCGGCGGAACAATCGCGGGGAATCGTGCGTATGCACAGGGCGGCGGTATTTATACCGGTTTAGAATCGCAGCTTATGATAAACGGCGGAGTGATCGTCTCAAATACCGCGATGGAAGGAAAGGCTGTTTATAATGATGGAGGAAACGTCAGGATCGGAGGTGAGATCCTGGCCGGATCGGAGATCGACGGATCGGATGCCGGAAACGTAAGTCCCGGGAAGGCTTCCGATGACGCGGGAACTTACGGATTCCTCTCTGCGGCTTCCTTCACCTATGACCCGATCGTGGCTCAAACCTATACGGGAAAAGCCATTGTTCCTGATATTAAGGTATACTACTGCGGGACTCTTTTACGGAAGAATAAGGATTATAAGATCAAATTCAGCAACAATACAAATGCCGATGACAAAGCATCCTTTACGATCACCGGAAAAGGAAATACTTCCGGGTAATTCACGGGATACTTCACGATCGCAAAAAAGGATATTGCAGATGATGATATCTCGATCACGACGATACCGGATAAGGCATATGATAAAAAAGTTTACAAACCCGTACCTTCGATCCTGCGGAACAATAAAAAATTGAAGGGCGGTACCGATTTTAAGGTTATATATTTTTCATCCGATGAAGATGCCGTGAGAGGTGATTCGTCCCGCGCAGTGACGCCCAAAGACACCGGAACTTATTATGCGAGGATCGAGGGAAAGAAAAACTATACAGGACATGTTATAAAATCCTTCAAAATTCTCGGCGAGGGCGAGAAGATCCGCATTCCGGTCAGCAAGCTGACGATCGGAAAGATCGGGAGTGTCAAATACGACGGTACTAAGAAAATGCCCGAACTCACCGTAAGCTACGGAAAGAAAAAGCTTACAAAGGATGTCGATTATAAGCTTGAATATGGCGATAACATTGAAGCGGGCACAGGTACCGTGATCATCGAGGGCCTCGAAGATTATACAGGTTCAAGGACCGTTACGTTTAAGATCACGGGAAGTAAAAGGGAAAAGGAATTTCAGCGGAACCGATGCGACGGCGGTCTTTAAGATCGAAGCGGTCGATCTTGCTTCGGCAGGAGTAAAGATGATCGTTCGCGATGTTGCAGTTGCGGACAGCAAAGGAAAGTGGAGATCAAAGATCTCGCTTGTTGATCGTGACGGAAAGACGCTTAAGGACGGAACGGACTTTGACAGTAAGAAGGCTGTGTTTACCTATGATGAAGGTGGAAACGACATTATTCCTTCCGACGCTTCGATTCCGGCGGGCACCATTGTCTACGTAAGAGCTGATGCCAAGGGGAAATCCTACACGGGATCGGTAACCGGAAGCTATCTTATTTTGCAGAAAGGACATGATATCAGCAAACTGAAGGTGAAGGTAAGGTCGAAGTCCTATACCGGAAAGGCAGTAAAACTCACCGAAGATGATATTTCCTTTAAATCCGGCAAAAAGACCGTCGAAGGCGTGCAATTCGTAATCGATGCGTCAACTTACAGAAACAATGTAAACAAAGGCACCGCGTCGGTTGAAATAAGAGGAACGGGCGACTGGGGAGGGACCGTTGGGGTCACCTATAAGATCGGTTCCAGAGGGCTTTTATTCGCAATCTTCGATTAACCGAAAAACGGGAAGGACAACACTGATCAAAAACGCTTGACACAAATCGTATACAGGTATACAATGTTTCCTGATGAGCAAAGACGTTCATGAAAGACAGGCAATCTGTCTCTCACGAACGTCTTTCTTTTTATGTCGCGGCCCGGCCGCGGGGATGAAACAGTTTCGGAAAAGAGGAGAGGATTATGAAGAGGGATGGTATTCCGGATTACCGGAACACGGGCTATGACCGTGAACATGATGCCTGCGGGATCGGCGCGGTCGTAAACATTGACGGACATAAGGATCATCAGGTACTGTCCGATGCTCTGAGTATTGTTGAAAAACTCGAGCACAGGGCGGGTAAGGACGCCTCCGGAAAAGTCGGGGACGGCGTCGGGATCCTGACCCAGATCTGTCATGAGTTTTTCAAAAAAGAAGCAGAAAAATGCGGTATCGCATTAGGGGGAGAAGGGGACTTCGGTATCGGCATGGTCTTCCTTCCGCAGGATGAGCTGAAAAGGACCTTTGCGAAAAGGATGCTCGAGGTCATCGCGGGAAAGGAAGGCGTAAAGCTGCTCGGCTGGAGAGAAGTTCCGACGGATCCGGGGATCCTCGGAGAAAAGGCACTTAACAGCATGCCTTACATCAGCCAGTGCTTTCTCGAGCGGCCGGAGAACACGGAGCGGGGGATCGATTTCGACCGCCTGCTCTATGTGATCCGGCGTGAATTCGAGCAGAGTTCCGACGATACCTACATCTGCTCGCTGTCTTCGCGGACGATTGTCTACAAGGGCATGTTCCTGGTCGGCCAGCTCCGCCGTTTCTATCAGGATCTTCAGAAGAAAAGCTATAAAACGGCGATCGCCCTCGTACATTCCCGTTTTTCCACAAATACGAACCCGAGCTGGGAACGGGCGCACCCGTACCGGTTCCTGGCGCATAACGGAGAGATCAATACGATCCGCGGCAATTCCGACCGCATGCTCGCCAGGGAAGAGACAATGCATTCCCCGATCCTTTCGGATGAAATGAACAAGATCTATCCGGTGATCGCAGGGAACGGCTCGGATTCCGCGATGCTCGACAATACCCTTGAATTCCTTTATATGAACGGAATGGACCTTCCGCTCGCGATCATGACGCTGATCCCGGAGCCCTGGAAGTACAACCGTTTTATGAGCGAGGAAAAGAAGGATTTCTATCATTACTACGCAACGATGATGGAGCCCTGGGACGGCCCTGCGGCGCTCCTCTTTACGGACGGTGAGCTTTTCGGGGCGACCCTCGACCGGAACGGCTTAAGACCGTCCCGCTATTATATCACCACGGACGGACGGCTGATCCTTTCTTCGGAGGTCGGCGTTCTGGATGTTCCTGCCGAGAAGATCGAGACGAGATCGCGGCTTAAACCCGGAAGGATCCTGCTCGTCGATACAAAGAACAAGCGGATCATCTCGGATGAAGAATGCAAGGAGTATTACGCGAACCGGAAGCCTTATGGCGAATGGCTCGATACGAACCTCATTCATCTGGCAGCGCTTCCGATCCCGAATCATAAGGTCCCTTCGGAATCGCAGTCCGACCGTGACCGCCTCTATAAGGTTTTCGGATACAGCTATGAGGAAGTAAAGAATGACATTCTGTATATGGCGAAGGAAGCCGTGGAGCGGACCGTATCCATGGGACATGACGTTCCGCTCGCCGTGCTCTCCGAACACCATCAGATCCTGTTCTGGTATTTCAAACAGCAGTTTGCGCAGGTAACGAACCCGCCGATCGATTCGCTTCGTGAAAAGATCGTGACCGATACGACGGTATATCTCGGATCGGACGGTGATCTTCTGAATGAAAAGGGAGAAAACTGCACGGTCCTCGAGATCAATAATCCGATCCTGACGGAAGTTGACATGATGAAGATCAGGGCACTTGACCGGAAAGGCTTCCATACCGATACGGTCTCCCTGCTCTATTACAAGCACACTTCTCTGGAAAGAGCCGTGGAGCAGCTTTATGTTGCGGTAGACCGGGCTGTCGGAAAGGGTGCGAACATCATTATCCTGTCTGACCGCGGCGTGGATGAGAACCATGTTCCGATCCCGTCGCTGCTCGCGGTATCCGCAGTGGAACAGCACCTCGTAAAGACCAGAAAGCGGACCGCGGTATCGCTGGTCTTAGAGAGCGGCGAGATCCGGGATGTTCATCAGGCGGCCTGCATCCTCGGCTTCGGGGCCAGAGCCCTGAATCCCTATCTGGCGCATGAATGCATCGGGGAACTGATCTCGATCGGCCTTTTGAACAAGGATTATTACACAGCCGTTGACGATTATAACCATGCGCTCTTATCGGGTGTTGTAAAGATCGCGGCGAAGATGGGGATTTCCACAATCCAGTCCTATCAGTCAGCCAGGATCTTTGAAGCGATCGGCCTGAGCCGGGAAGTGATCGACAACTACTTTACGGGAACGGTGAGCCGTGTCGGTGGGATCGGCCTCAAAGAGATCGAGGAAGGGATCGCGATCCGGCATGATCATGCGTTTGATCCGATGGGGCTTCCCGTGGATACGACTCTTGACAGCATCGGATTCCATTCATTGAGAAGTGGTGAGGACAAAGAAGACCATCTCTACAGTCCTACCGTGATCGTATATCTTCAGCAGGCTGTGCGGAGCGGAGACTATGAGATCTTCAAGCAGTATACCTCCCTGGTTGATGACAAGATGCATCCGCACACCCTGCGGGGACTCCTTGAATTTGTTCCGAAGGGCGATCCGGTGCCGCTCGACGAAGTCGAAGCGGTATCCGAGATCGTGAAACGTTTCCAGGTCGGCGCTATGTCCTACGGCTCGCTTTCGCAGGAAGCGCATGAGACGATCGCGATCGCGATGAACCGGCTCGGCGGAAAATCGAATACCGGTGAAGGAGGCGAGGCGAAGGAGCGCTTCGGAACGGAGCGGAACAGCGCGGTAAAGCAGGTGGCCTCGGGACGTTTCGGAGTGACCGGAGAATACCTCTTAAGCGCGAAGGAGATACAGATCAAGATGGCACAGGGTGCAAAGCCCGGAGAGGGCGGAAACCTTCCCGGGAAAAAGGTTTATCCCTGGGTGGCGAAGACCAGGCATTCCACACCGGGCGTTCAGCTGATCTCTCCTCCGCCGCATCATGATATCTATTCGATCGAGGATCTCGCACAGCTGATCTATGATCTTAAGAATGCGAACCGCGATGCCAGGATCTCGGTAAAACTGGTATCCGAGGCCGGTGTCGGAACGATCGCCTCCGGTGTGGCGAAAGCAGGAGCTCAGGTGGTACTCGTATCAGGCTATGACGGCGGAACGGGAGCGGCACCTTTTTCTTCGGTGCACTGCGCGGGACTACCCTGGGAACTCGGTGTATCGGAAACGCATCAGAGCCTTATTCAGAACGGCCTGCGTACCCGCGTACGGATCGAAACGGACGGAAAGCTCATGAGCGGACGGGACGTAGCGATCGCGGCACTTCTCGGCGCGGAAGAATTCGGATTTGCGACGGCTCCGCTCATCGCGCTCGGCTGTATGATGATGCGTGTCTGCTCAAAGGATACCTGCCCGGCCGGGATCGCGACACAGAACGGCGAGCTTAGAAAGCGCTTCTGCGGAAAACCGGAATACGTGATGAATTTCATGAACTTCATCGCGATGGAACTCCGCGAGATCATGGCTTCCCTTGGATTCCGTACCGTTGATGAGATGATCGGACATACGGAATGCCTGAAAAAGCGCGATGCGCAGATCCATTCGAGAGCCGCTTCCGTTTATCTCGGAATGCTCCTTGATCCGGAGTTCTCGGGCGATGCGAGCCAGCGCTTTGATCCGAAGGACGTCTATGATTTCGAATTGGAAAAAACACCGGATGAGGCTGTGCTTCTTCCCTGGTTTAACAAAGTTAAGAAGAATACTTCTTCGAAAAATGAGATCGAACTTAAAGTGGACAGCACGGACCGCACTTTCGGGACGATCCTCGGATCCGAGATCGTTCATGAATTCGGATCTTCCGAGAGCGGCCTTAATGATGACACCTTTGTCATAAACTGTGAAGGCGGAGGCGGCCAGTCCTTCGGCGCCTTCATTCCGAAAGGACTCACGATCCGGCTTTCGGGGGATGCGAACGACGGTTTCGGAAAAGGACTGTCGGGCGGTAAACTCATTGTCGTTCCTCCGAAAAAGAGCCGCTTTAAGGCTTCGGAGAACGTGATCGTCGGAAACGTAGCGCTCTACGGAGCGACCTCCGGAAAGGCATATATCTGCGGACTTGCGGGAGAGCGGTTCTGTGTCCGCAATTCGGGAGCGACAGCCGTGGCGGAAGGCTGCGGAGATCACGGCCTCGAATATATGACGGGCGGCCGCGCCCTGATCCTGGGGCCTACCGGAAAGAATTTCGCCGCCGGAATGAGCGGCGGGATCGCCTATGTGCTCGACCGGGATCATACGTTATACCGAAGGATCAACAAGGACATGATCACGATGTCGGATGTGACCGAAAAGTACGACATCGAGGAACTGAAGAACATCCTCATCGACTATGAAGCGGAGACGGGATCCGAAAACGCGGCACAGATCCTTTCGAATTTCGAAAGCGAACTTCCGCATTTCAAGAAGATCGTGCCGGTGGATTATCAGAAGATCATCTCGGCGATCGCACGGTTTGAAGAGCAGGGGATCGGTCACGAGGACGCTCTTTTGGAAGCGTTCCGCGAAGTGACCGGAACACGCTAGAAGAGGGAGGACAGAAAAATGGGAAAACCGACCGGTTTTTTGGAATATGAAAGAACAGAGAATCCGGGGAAAGCGCCGGAAGAGCGGATCGGAAGCTTTCAGGAATTTCATGATGCGCTGAACGAAGAGGCGAGAGTCTGCCAGGCCGCACGCTGCATGGACTGCGGGGTGCCGTTCTGCCAGTCCGCGATGAAGCTTAAAGGAATGGTAACGGGCTGCCCGCTTCACAATCTGATCCCGGAATGGAACGACGCGATCTATCAGGGACATGATTATCATGCGCTGTTAAGGCTTTTAAAAACGAATCCGTTCCCGGAATTCACCGGCAGGGTCTGCCCGGCACTCTGCGAAAAGGCATGCATGTGCGGACAGTACGGCGATCCGGTCACGATCCGGGAAAATGAGTTCCACATCATTGAGACCGCTTATCGGAAAGGCACGATGCTTCCGAAGATCCCGGCGATCCGGAGCGGCAAGCGCGTCGCGGTGATCGGAAGCGGTCCTTCGGGACTTGCCGCGGCGGAGACACTTAATAAAAGAGGTCATAAGGTAACGGTATTCGAACGCGCCGACAGGATCGGCGGGCTCCTGATGTACGGGATCCCGAACATGAAGCTCGACAAGCGCGTTATTGAGAGAAGAAGGAAACTCATGGAGCAGGAGGGGATCGAATTCCGGACGAATTGTGACATCGGTGTCAGCATCGATCCGGAAGAACTCCTTAAGGAATACGACGCGCTTGTTCTTTGCTGCGGCGCGAAAAAGCCCCGCCCCTTAAACGCGAAAGGGATGGAGAAAACAAAAGGGATCCGTTTCGCGGTGGATTTCTTAAGCGAGGTAACGAAGGAACTGATCGGAGACGGGATCGGGAAAAAACTTTCGGACAGCGTAAAGAATAAGAACGTGATCGTGGTCGGCGGCGGTGATACCGGTAACGACTGTATCGGAACCGTGCTCCGTATGGGAGCATCTTCGGTTACGGCGCTTGAAATGATGCCGGAGCCTCCGAAAGAGCGAAGAGCAGATAATCCCTGGCCGGAGTGGCCGAAGACCCTGCGTACCGATTACGGACATGAGGAAGCGATCTCGCTGTTCGGAAAGGATCCGCGCGTATTTGAGACCACGGTGAAGGAAGTCCTTAAGGAAAAGGATAAGATCCGTGCGGTAAAGACGGTCAAAGTAAAATTCGAAAACGGAAAGCTTACGGAAGTGCCCGGGAGCGAAGAGACCTTAAAATGCGATCTGCTCCTCATCGCGGCAGGTTTCCTGGGAGCGGAAGATTATCTTCCTTCGAAACTGAAGCTCGACATGTCGGCGCGGAATACGGTTGCAACTTCCGATCCGGAGCATTATGCTTCCTCGAGAAAGAACGTATTTGCCGCGGGCGATATGCACCGCGGACAGTCCCTCGTCGTATGGGCGATCCGGGAAGGGATCGAATGCGCGAAGGAAGTGGACGCATATTTAATGGGTTATTCGAACCTGTGATATAAAGACAGAGAGTCGGAATGAATGAAACGGAAATCTTAATGAAGAAGGAGGGTCACTTATGCCTAAGTACATCTTCGTAACCGGAGGCGTGGTCTCGGGGCTCGGAAAGGGGATCACGGCAGCATCCCTCGGAAGGCTCCTCAAAGCAAGGGGGCTGAAGGTAGCTGCACAGAAACTCGATCCTTATATCAATGTGGATCCGGGAACGATGAGTCCCTATCAGCACGGCGAAGTTTTTGTTACCGAGGACGGAGCCGAAACGGATCTTGACCTCGGACACTATGAACGTTTTATTGATGAAAATCTGAACCGCTATTCGAACCTGACTTCCGGGAGGGTCTACTGGAATGTACTGAATAAGGAACGGAGGGGAGAGTATCTCGGGAGCACCGTGCAGGTGATCCCGCATATCACGAATGAGATCAAGGAATTTGTCTACAGGGTCGGCAATGAAACCGATGCGGATGTCGTGATCACGGAGATCGGAGGTACGATCGGTGATATCGAATCCCAGCCTTTCATCGAAGCGGTCCGCCAGATCTCGCTGGAGGTCGGACCGGAAAACAGTCTTTTCATTCATGTGACACTCGTGCCGTTCCTGCACGGATCGGACGAACATAAAACGAAACCGACCCAGCATTCGGTAAAGGAACTGCAGGGGATGGGAGTACGTCCCGACGTGATCGTGCTCCGCTGTGACGAGGAGCTCGAAAAACCGATCCTTGAAAAGGTCGCGATGTTCTGTAACGTCAGGGAGGACTGCGTGATCGAAAACCGCACACTGCCGAATCTCTATGACGCGCCGCTGATGCTCGAAAAGTCTCACTTTTCCGAGGTCGTATGCCGGGAACTTCATCTTGAGACAAAGGAGCCCGATCTATCCGACTGGGAAGCACTCTCGGAGAACATCGCTAAGAGAAACCGGGAAGTCGTGATCGGCCTTGTCGGAAAATATGTACAGCTTCACGACGCGTATCTCTCCGTGGCCGAGGCGCTGCATCATGCCGGCTATGCATATCATTCTTCCGTAAAGATCGAATGGATCGATTCCGAAGGGATCACGAAGGAAAACGTCGAGGAGAAACTGTCGGGACTTCAGGGGATCCTGATCCCGGGAGGCTTCGGCCAGAGAGGGATCGAAGGCATGATTCTCGCGGCGCGCTACGCACGGGAAAAGAAGATCCCTTACCTTGGGATCTGTCTCGGAATGCAGATTGCGGTGATCGAATTCGCGAGGAATGTCTGCGGGATCGCGGATGCGGATTCCGGCGAATTCAACGAGGTCTGCAAAAACAAGGTCATCGACTTTATGCCGGGTCAGTCAGACACGATCGATAAGGGAGGCACCTTAAGACTCGGCGCTTATCCCTGTAATATTGCGGAAGGTACGAGGATGCAGAAGTGCTATCAGAGCACATCAATCAGCGAACGGCACCGCCACCGTTACGAGTTCAATAATGATTACAGGGAGATCATGAAAGAAAAGGGGCTTACCATCGCGGGTCTTTCTCCCGATGAAATGCTGGTTGAGGCCGTCGAGATCACGGAGCATCCGTTCTTCATCGGCGTGCAGTTCCATCCGGAGTTCAAGTCAAGGCCGAATAAGCCGCATCCTTTATTCTATGGATTTGTAGGATCCGCGCTCAGCATTTGAGCGCGGATTTTTTATGCCATGTCAGATTCCGTCCGCGATCATGTTCCAGAAGCCTTCCGCGAGTTTGGACAACTCATGCTGCCTGCTCCGAATGAGGACGTAGGTGGCATAAACATCCGGCTGGGTAAGCGGTCTCGTAATGACGCTCCCGTCGGTATAGTCCGCCCCCGAAGCGGGGAAGATCGAGATCCCGACGCCTTCCTTCGTAAGCTCGATCGCGTTCTGCATATGTGCGATCCGGCATATGATCGTCGGCTGAATATGAAGCGGAGAAAACCAGTCCTCGATCTCGCGGAGCCTTGAGGCTCTGGACGGGATGATCAGAGGCTGATCTTTGAGTTCTTTCAGCTTAAGACTGTTACCTGCATCTTCCGCGAGCGCATGCCCTTTCGGGATCATGGCGACCCAGGGCTCCCGGTAGACTTCGAGACCTTCCAGATCTTCCTGATCAAACGGTGACGTGATCACGGCGATCTCACTTAAGCCGTTCATGACACGGTGAACGACATCATCCGTGTTTCCGTTCCAGAGATTGTATTCCACGTTCGGGTTTTCTTTTGAAAAAGATGAGATCCATTTCGAAAGGAGCTGGGGTGCCTTCGCTTCAACGGCAGCGAGGTAAAGGATCCCGTGCAGCCCCCCGCTTAAGTCCCGGATGTCCTCAATGCTCCGATCGGAGAGTACTGCGATCTGGTTCGCATACTGCCGGAAGCGAACGCCCGCATCGGTCAGCGAGACCCCATGGTTCTTACGTACAAAAAGCGGAGTCCCGAGTTCTTCTTCGAGATCCCTGATCTGACGGCTTAAGGGCGGCTGAGCGATCATCAATCGGTCAGCGGCCTTTGTGAAAGAACCTTCCTCCGCCACGGTAAGGAAGTATCGGATATGTCTTAATTCCATTTGAAAACTCCTTTCACGACCATACCTGGAAGGTATAACCATATGCTCATTATATGTATTTTACATGAGCGGGTCAAGGTGTTACCATTAGGTCAGAAAGAAGGGGACAGCCCAAACGGAAAGCGAGGGCGCACAACATAAAGGAGGTGTTTCATATGAAGAAATTACTTATGAAGATCGAAGAGGCATTGGAAGAGTATTACGAGTCTTTCAAAAGATAATACTTAAGAATATAAGAAAAGGCAAAGGCGTCTTGGTGAAAACCGAGGCGCCTTTTCTTTGCTTATAAAAAATGTAACTGAGGAGGGAAAAAATTATGACAGCTGAAATTTTTGGAGCGATCAACGAGAAAGTCTTCGGTGTCTGGTTTCTGATCGGCGCGGCGCTCGTGTTCTGGATGCAGGCCGGATTCGCAATGTGTGAGGCGGGCTTCACGCGGGCGAAGAATACCGGTAACATCATCATGAAGAACCTGATGGATTTCTGCATCGGTACCGTGGTCTTCATCCTGGTCGGATTCGGACTGCTGCTCGGTGAGGATCTGGCAGGGGTCATCGGAAGACCGGGCTTCGACATCTTTACGGACTATGCGAACTTTGACTGGTCCAATTTCGTGTTCAACCTGGTATTCTGCGCAACGACAGCGACGATCGTGTCCGGATCCATGGCAGAGAGGACAAAGTTCCTTTCCTACTGTATCTACTCGGCAGTGATCTCGGCAGTGATCTATCCGATCGAGGCGCACTGGACCTGGGGCGGAGGCTGGCTCTCGCAGATCGGCTTCCATGATTTCGCAGGTTCCAACTGTATCCATATGGTAGGCGGTATCTCGGCGATGATCGGTGCCGCGTTCTTAGGACCCAGGATCGGAAAGTTCGTCCGGGATAAGAGCGGAAAAGTCACCAAAGTAAATGCATTTCCCGGTCATAACCTGACCGCGGCCGCACTCGGTGTCTTCATCCTGTGGCTCGGCTGGTACGGATTCAACGGCGCGGCCTGCACGACCTTGGAGCAGCTCGGATCGGTCTTCGTAACAACGACCGTAGCACCTGCACTCGCAACCGTTACCTGCATGATCTTTACCTGGATCAAATACGGCAAACCCGATGTATCGATGTGCCTGAACGCTTCGCTTGCAGGACTTGTGGCGATCACCGCTCCCTGTGATGTAACGGATGTGTTCGGATCGATCGTGATCGGTATCATAGCAGGACTGCTCGTATGCTTCGGCGTATGGCTTCTTGATTACAAACTTCATATCGACGATCCGGTCGGCGCGGTGGCGGTTCACTGCGTGAACGGTATCTGGGGAACTCTGGCGGTCGGCCTGTTCGCAACGGACACCGCTCCCGGCTATTCGATCGCGGACAGCGCGGGCAATGTGATGAAGGGCCTTTTCTACGGAGGAGGATTCAAACTTCTCGGGATCCAGTGCGTGGGCGTTCTCTCGACGGCAGCCTGGACCGCAGTGACCATCAGCATCGCGTTCATCCTGATCAAAGCCGTAATCGGTCTGCGTGTATCGGAAGAAGAGGAGATCATCGGTCTCGATGCGACCGAACACGGACTTGCATCCGCATACTCGGGCTTCGCGATCATGGATGTATCGAACACGCTCAGCATGAACGTGAACGAGAACACGGACCTCGGTGTCAGCGATTATGCACAGGCTTCCCCGGCGATGAAGGAAGCATCCGTACCGGTCGTAAGCGCTCCGGTTCATACGGATACCGGCATTCACAAGGTCGTTATCATCGCGAAACTTGCCCGGTATGATGCTCTTCGGAAGTCCATGAACGATCTCGGTGTTACCGGAATGACGGTAACCCAGGTAATGGGCTGCGGCGTACAGAGAGGTTCCGGCGAGATGTACCGCGGAGTCGAAGTGGATGCGACACTGCTTCCGAAAGTCAAAGTCGAAGTGGTCGTATCGAAGATCTCTGTGGACGATGTGATCGAAGCGGCAAAGAAAACACTTTATACCGGCCATATCGGCGACGGAAAGATCTTTGTTTACAGTGTTGACCGCGTCGTAAAGGTAAGGACAGGAGAAGAGAATTTCGATGCTCTGCAGGATGTAGAGTAAACGAAAAAAGATTTGACAAGATATCGTATACAGGTATACAATGCTCCTTGTGAGCAAGGACGTTCATCGGGTACGGGACCGATCCCGTACCCAGGGAGCGTCTTTTTCTTATACAGGGCATCGAACGATTGCCCGGAGGGTTTTAAGATGCTTCAAAGAGATGACAAACTTCATGAGGAATGCGGCGTTTTCGGGATCTTTGCCAAGAAACCCTATGCGATCGCACACGATGTCTACTACGGACTCTATGCGCTGCAGCACCGGGGGCAGGAAAGCTGCGGGATCGTCGTGAATGATGACGGGCTTTTCTTTTCGAGGAAGGATCCGGGACAGGTCGGAACCGTCTTTGACGAAGAGTCCCTGAACCGTCTGCCGGAAGGAAGCATGGCGATCGGGCATGTGAGATACGGAACGACCGGCGGGAACAGCAGGAACAACTGCCAGCCGATCGAGGTGAACCATCAAAGAGGAAGAATGGCGCTCGCCCATAACGGAAACTTAAGCAACGCCTGGGAATTGAGGAACAGCCTTGAACTTGGCGGCGCGATCTTTCATACGACTTCGGACACCGAGATCATTGCCTATCTCGTCACGAGGGAACGGTTAAAACTTCCTTCAATCGAAGAGGCTGTCCTTTCGGCGATGGATGACCTCGAAGGAGCTTATTCCCTCATTTTCATGTCTGCTGCGAAACTCATTGCGGCCAGGGATCCCTACGGATTCCGGCCGCTCTGTTACGGGATCACGGAGGACGGAAGATATGTGATCGCCTCGGAAAGCTGTGCGCTCACGGCCGTCGGGGCAGAATTCATCCGGGATCTTCTCCCGGGGGAGGTACTCGCGTTTAACGAGCCCGGTAAAGAGCCGGTGAGCTTCCGGAAGCACTGCGGGAAAAAACCGAAAAAACTCTGTATCTTTGAATATATCTATTTTGCGCGGCCGGATTCCGTGATTGATGAGGTTCCGGTCCATGAAGCGCGCCTTCGCGCGGGCCGGATCCTCGCGAGGGAATATCCGGTAAAGGCGGATCTCGTCATCGGCGTTCCGGACTCGGGACTTGACGCGGCGCTCGGCTATTCCGCCGAATCGGGGATCCCCTATGAGACCGGTTTCATCAAGAACAAATACATCGGACGCACTTTTATCTCACCGACGCAGAAGGAACGCATGGATCAGGTCCGGATCAAACTGAACGCGATCCGCTCGGTTGTGGAGGGGAGAGATATCGTGCTCATCGATGATTCGATCGTCCGCGGTACCACGAGCGAAAGGATCATCCGTCTGCTTAAGGATGCCGGCGCCAGAAAGGTGCATATGCGGATCTCCTCGCCTCCGTTCCTTCATCCGTGTTATTATGGAACGGATGTGGATTCCGAGGAGAACCTGATCGCGAATCACCATACGCCCGAAGAGATCGCAAAAATGATAGGGGCGGATTCCCTTGGTTTTCTTCCTGCCACTGCTCTCGGAGAGCTTCTCGGGGAGAGTGCGGACGGGAAAATTCCTTCGGACGGCTTCTGCGATTCCTGCTTCAGCGGAAATTATCCGACCGCGGTGCCGTTAAGAACGGAAAAAGAAAGATTTGAAAAGAGGTTATCGGAACGATGAAGGAACTCAAAAGGAAACTGATCCTCGAGGACGGAAGCGTATATACCGGTTACGGTTTCGGCGCAGATAGCGAATGTGTGGCCGAGATCGTCTTTAACACCTCGATGGCCGGCTATCAGGAGATCGTATCGGATCCTTCCTATACCGATCAGGCGGTCGTCTTAAGCTATCCGCTCATCGGAAACTACGGGATCACGGACGAAGACTATGAGAGCAGGATCATCTCGCCGAAAGCGCTGATCGTAAGGGATTACAATGATTTCCCTTCAAATTTCCGCTATACGAAGACGCTTTCGGAGCTGCTTTCGGAAAACGGGGTGCCGGGTATCTCGGGGATCGACACGAGAAAACTCGTGCGGAGCATCCGGGATCACGGAACACGCCGTGTCCTTATCGCAAATGATGACATCAATGTCAGCGAGGCGCTTGAAAAGATCAAAGAAACGCCCGTTCCTCATGATGCAGTTCGGCGCGTGAGCTGCAAAAAGCGCTGGTATTCGCGGACTTCAAACCCGAAATTCACGGTCGTTGCCGTTGACTGCGGGATCAAGCTTAATATCGTAAGAATGCTTAACCGGCACGGCTGTAACGTGACTGTGGTACCCTATGATACGTCATTTGAAGAGATCCGCCTGATGAATCCGGACGGGCTTCTGATCTCGAACGGCCCCGGCGATCCGGAGGATGTGCCGGAAGTGATCGATCTTCTTAAGGAAGCCAGAGGAAAGCTTCCGATCTTCGGGATCTGCCTCGGTCATCAGCTGCTCGCACTTTCCGCGGGTGCAAAGACCTATAAGCTTAAGTTCGGACACCGCGGCGGGAATCATCCGGTAAAGAACATCGAGACCGGAAGGATCGAAATGACCTCACAGAACCACAGCTACGCGGTGGATGAAGACAGCCTTAAAGAAACCGGATTTACAGCATCGCATATCAATCTGCTCGATCATACCGTTGAGGGCTTAAGCTGTGAAGAGGATAAGATCTTTTCCGTCCAGTTCCACCCGGAAGGAGCTCCCGGTCCGAATGAAGGGGAATATCTTTTCTCGCGATTTATCGAAAATATGGAGAGGTAAAAGCAATGCCGAAACGTACCGATTTGAAAAAGATCCTTGTCATAGGCTCCGGTCCGATCGTGATCGGTCAGGCCGCGGAATTCGACTACGCGGGAACGCAGGCCTGTCTGGCGCTCAAGGAGGAAGGCTATGAAGTGATCCTCGCGAACTCGAATCCGGCGACGATCATGACGGATACCTCCGTGGCCGACAAGGTATATATGGAACCGCTGACACTCGAATACATGGCGAGGATCTGCCGTTACGAGCGTCCGGACGCGATCATCCCGGGACTCGGCGGGCAGACGGGACTTAATCTCGCGATGCAGCTGAACGACAAAGGTGTCCTGGCGGAATGCGAGATCGAACTTCTCGGGACGGACGCGGACAGCATCCGGAGGGCAGAGGACCGCGAGCTCTTCAAGGAACTCTGTGAGGAGATCAACGAGCCGGTGATCCCGAGCAGGATCACCTACAGCGTGGAAGAAGCCATCGAGGCGGCCGAAGAGATCGGCTATCCGGTGATCTTAAGGCCCGCGTTTACGCTCGGCGGGACGGGCGGAGGCTTCGCGGATACGCAGGAAGAATTAAAAGAAAAGATGAAACACGCCCTCGCGCTTTCACCGGTCCATCAGGTGCTGGTGGAAAAGAGCATCAAGGGCTATAAAGAGATCGAATATGAGGTGATGCGGGACGGAAACGATACCGTGCTCACGGTCTGCAACATGGAAAACCTCGATCCGGTCGGGATCCATACCGGAGATTCGATCGTTGTTGCACCTTCCCAGACGCTGACGAATAAAGAGTATCAGATGCTGCGATCGAGTGCACTTAAGATCATCCGGGCTCTGAAAGTGAAGGGAGGCTGTAACGTTCAGTTCGCACTCGATCCTTTATCCTTCAGTTATTATGTGATCGAAGTTAATCCGCGCGTATCGAGATCATCAGCGCTTGCCTCGAAGGCGAGCGGATATCCGATCGCGAGAGTATCCGCGAAGATCGCTGTCGGCATGGATCTCGATGAGATTATGCTCGCGAACACGCCTGCCTGCTTCGAGCCTGCACTCGATTATGTGGTGACGAAGATGCCGCGCTTTGCCTTTGACAAGTTCACGCTGGCTTCCAACCGCCTGAATACGCAGATGAAGGCGACCGGCGAGTGCATGAGCGTGGGACGGACGATGGAAGAGAGCCTGCTGAAGGCGATCCGCTCGCTCGAAGACGGAAAGAATCATATCCATCTTGAGAAGTTCGATGAGAAAAACATGTCACGGGAAGAGCTTCTTGAATATATCAAGGAGGGTACGGATGACCGGCTGTATGCGATAAGTCAGCTGCTATGGATCGGTGTGGATCCGGATCTCATCTATAAGGAGACCATGATCGATCCCTTCTTTCTGCATAAGATCCGGGACATCGTTCTCTTTGAAAAGAAGCTGGAGGGCGCGGAGCTTACGAAAGAGCTTCTCCTTGATGCAAAACGGATGGGATTCTCGGATTCTTATATTGCGGAACTCACCGGGCTTTCGGAAGATGATGTGTACAGATACCGGAAGGATCAGGGGATCTTTCCGGTATATAAGATGATCGATACCTGCGCGAGCGAATTCGAGAGCTATGTCCCGTATTTTTATTCCACCTACGAGGAGGAAAACGAATCAATTGTTTCCGGCCGTAAGAAGGTCGTTGTACTTGGCTCCGGACCGATCCGCATCGGACAGGGAGTGGAATTTGATTATTCCACCGTACATGCGATCAAAACGATCCACGATCTCGGCTATGAGGCGATCGTGATCAATAACAATCCGGAGACCGTTTCCACGGATCATACGACTGCGGACAAGCTGTATTTTGAACCGCTCACCGTTGAGGATATCTGTAATGTGCTGGAACTGGAAAAGCCTCTCGGAGTCATCGTGACGCTCGGAGGCCAGACGGCGGTCAATCTGGCGGGCCCGCTGCATAAAAGAGGAGTACATATCATCGGCACGGGCTGTGAGGCCATCGACCGGGCAGAGGACAGGGACCTCTTCGAAGAGGCGATATTAAGGCTCGGGATCCCTCATCCGGAGGGACTTGCCGTGACCGGAGTCGAAGAGGGCGTCGAGGCGGCAGCGAAGATCGGATATCCGGTTCTCGTCCGGCCGAGCTTTGTACTCGGAGGCCGCGCGATGGAGATCGTCGCGAATGAGGAGATGCTCCGTCATTATCTGAAAAGTGCGGTGGAGATCGATGCGGACAAGCCGGTTCTTGTGGACCGTTATATCGTCGGAAGAGAGGTGGAGATCGATGCCGTATCGGACGGATTTAAGGTCTTTCTTCCCGGGATCATGGAACTGGTTGAGCGGACAGGCGTGCATTCCGGTGACTCTACAAGCGTTTATCCGCCGTTTTCCATATCGGAAAAAGTGAAGAAAACGATAAGGGATTACACCGAAAGACTGGGACTGGGGCTCGGGATCATCGGTCTTTTCAATATTCAGTTTATTGTAGACAGCGACGGGAACGTCTATATAATAGAAGTGAATCCCAGAGCGTCAAGGAGCGTTCCCTTTCTTTCAAAATCGACCGGTTATCCGCTGGTTTCCATTGCCACAAAGGCAATGCTGGGAATCAGCCTGAAGGATCAGGGGATCACGGATCTTTTTCCGAAGGAGAAGAAAACCTGGTATGTGAAAGCTCCTGCCTTTTCCTTCGCGAAACTGACCGGAATGGATGCTTATCTTTCTCCGGAAATGAAATCAACGGGAGAAGCGATCGGCTACGACAGGCAGCTTAACCGCGCGTTCTACAAGGCACTTCAGGCCTCCGGCGTGAAGATGAAGGACTACGGGACCGTGATCGTTACCCTTGCGGATGAGGACAAGGAAGAGGCATTGCCCTATGTGAGACGCTTCTATGAACTGGGATTCAACATCGAGGCAACCGCGGGAACGGCCGCATTCCTTAAGCAGCATGGGATCAGGACCAGACTTCGGGGCAAGCTCTCGGAGGGGAGCGAAGAGATCCTGGATTCGATCCGCGCCGGGTATGTGAGCTATATCATCAATACAAGGGCGATCCTTTCGGGCGTGCACTACGAGGACGGAGTTGCGATCCGAAAATGTGCCGTGGAGAACGGTGTCACGATGTTCACTTCGCTCGATACAGTGAGGATCCTTCTTGATGTTCTCGAGGAGATCACCCCGCATATCGCGCCGATCAACGAGGCATGAGAATAAATTAAACGAGACAGAATAAACGCAGGACATATTAAGGAGGATGTGATGGACTACACACCGGAAGAGATCATGCAGTATATCGAGGAGGAGGACGTCAAGTTCATACGGCTTGCCTTCCGGGACGCTTTCGGCGTTCAGAAGAATATTTCCGTGATGCCGCAGGAACTGCCGAAGGCATTCAGCGCCGGCGTCGCGATCAATGCGCGGGAGATCGCGGGCTTTGAAGGAAGCAAGGATGCGAACCTTTATCTGAAACCGGATCCGGAGACGCTCGCCACGCTTCCCTGGAGACCGGATTCCGGAAAGGTTGTCCGGATGTTCTGCGATGTTTATACGCCGGAGGGGACACCTTTTGAAGCGGATACGCGCATAATCCTGAAAAAAGCGATCGCATGCGCGAAAAAAGCCGGGATCGAATTCCGTTTCGGCTCGGAATCCGAGTTTTATCTTTTCAAAAAGGATGATGAGGGGAATCCGACGGCGGAGCCCTATGACAATGCCGGTTATATGGATATCGCTCCGCTCGACCGCGGAGAGAACATCCGCAGGGAAATCTGCCTTACGATCGAGGAAATGGGTCTTTTACCGGAACGTTCCCACCATGAGCGCGGGCCCGGCCAGAATGAGATTGATTTTCATTACGGAAGGCCTCTTAAGGCGGCGGATCAGATGACGACGTTCAAGATGGCCGTATCAACGATCGCCGACCGGAACGGACTCTTTGCGGATTTTTCCCCGATGCCTCTTAAGAACATGCCCGGCAACGGCTATCATATCAATATCTATGCCACGGATTCCGAAGGAAAGGATGTCGGAAGAGCGGTGGCTGCAGGGATCTTAGACCGGATCTGCGACATCACGCTGTTTCTCAATCCGACCGAAAACTCCTATGCGCGCTTTGGTATGAGCACGGCGCCCGACCGCGCGAACTGGTCGAGCTGCCTCGATACCGGACTCGTCTGCGTGACGGACTATATGGATATGATCCGAACGGAATTAAGATCGCCCGATGCCGCAGGGAATCCTTATCTCATTTATGCGCTGCTCATTTACGCGGGACTCTACGGGATCGAGAATCATCTCGAGCTTCCGGCGGAGATGGATGAAAAGAGCATCCTCCTCCCCGGCACTTTGAAAGAAGCGAGGAAAACCGCTTCGAACAGTGAATTTGTAAAGAAACATATTGCGGAAGAGATCGTGGAAAGGTATATGCGCTGAATGCGAAACAGCACGGATTCACGGAATTCGGTGCTCATTGTTTCGGATTCCGAAAAACTGAATACCTTCGTGCAGAAGATCCTGTCCGAAAACAAAAATCCGGAAGCGGTCTTTAAAAAGAGCGCCTCGACGGCAAGGAGAGAAATCCTAACCCGCGCCTATGACCTGGTGATCATCAATACACCGCTTCCCGATGAGACCGGGATCGATCTTGCCCTTGATCTTTCGGAGCAGGGGACCGGGATCGTGCTTTTATGCGTATCGGGCGAAGTCGCGGAAGAAGTGAGGAGCCGGGTATCCGACTATGGTATCATGGTGTCCGCCAAGCCTGTGTCGAAGCCGGTCTTATCAAAGCAGGTCCGGTATCTTTTCGCGATCAGGGACAAGATCCGGAAGGTCGAGAAAAAAGCACAGAGCCTCGAGGAGAAGATGGAGGAGCTTCGAACCGTCAACCGGGCCAAATGGCTTCTTATCACGAAGGAGAATCTCTCGGAGGAAAAAGCTCACGCGAAGATTATGAAGACAGCTATGGACAGCTGCATTTCCAAACGCCTGGTGGCAGAGGAGATCATAGACAGATACAAAGAATACTGATAAGGAGTCTGGCATGGTTAAATTCAATTCAAACTACGGGAATCTGAAGGAAAGTTATCTTTTTTTCAACATCGCGAAAAAAACAAAGGCCTATCTTGAGGAGCATCCCGGAACGCATCTTTACCGGATGGGAATCGGCGATGTGTCCCTGCCTCTTGCAAAAGCGGTGATCGACCGTCTTCACGAGGCGGTTGAAGATCAGTCCCGAAAGGAAACCTTCCACGGATATATGCCTGAGACCGGGGATCCGGATCTTCGGGAGGACATTAGGGAATATTACTCAAGACGCGGTGTGAATCTGGATACCGGGGAAGTATTTGTATCCAGCGGGGCTTCCGATGAACTCGGGGACATCCTGGATCTTTTCGACAGGGATAACACGGTACTTATCATGGAACCTGCCTATCCGGCCTATGTGGACGCAAATGTGATAGCCGGACACAGGATCGTGCATCTTCCTTCCGGAGAAGAGGACGGATTTGCCCCGATGCCGGACGAAAAGACCGATGCGGACATCATTTATCTTTGTTCTCCAAACAATCCGACCGGCGCTGTCTTTTCTTGTGAAAAGCTGAAGGCCTGGGTGGATTATGCCATAAGACATAAGTCGCTTATTATCTTTGATGCTGCCTATGAAGCCTTTATTGAAGAAGATCTTCCTCACAGCATCTATGAGATCGAAGGCGCGAAGTCCTGCGCAATCGAGATCTCATCCCTTTCCAAGACAGCCGGATTCACCGGGACACGTTGCGGATATACCGTGATCCCGAAAGGCATAACCTCCGGAGATCTTGAACTGAACGCAATGTGGGTAAGAAACCGGACCACGAAAACAAACGGCGTGTCCTATATCATCCAGAAAGGCGCAAGAGCCGTTTTTACGGAGGAAGGGCAGAAGCAGATCCGGGAAAACATTGCGGTATACAAACAGAATGCGAAGGTTCTTATGAAGGCTTTTGATGAGCTGGGGATCTGGTACTGCGGAGGGAAGAACGCGCCCTATATCTGGATACGCTGTCCGGAAGGTATGGGAAGCTGGGAGTTTTTCGACCGGATGCTGAACGAACTTCAGATCGTCGGGACTCCCGGGGAAGGATTCGGGAAATGCGGAGAAGGATATTTCCGTTTTTCAACCTTCGGGGATCCGGAAGATACAAAGGAAGCGGCAAAGAGGATAAAAAAGTATTTCTCTTAGACTGCGCTCATTCGCGGCGCCCTTTGCCGCGTACTCCCCGTACACCGTTCAGACTGTACAGAGCCCTGTATTCACCGGGAGTGCATCCTTTCAGCTTCTTGAAAGAGCGGTTAAAGGTGGAGATGCTTGAAAACCCCGACTGAAGGCCGACCTCGGTAATAGACAGGGAGGGATCGGAGAGCAGCATTTCCGCGGCTTTTATCCTCCTCAGGATCAGATAATCATAGAAATTCGAATCCGCGTATTCCTTGAAAAGCCGTGAAAAATGATATTTCGAAAATCCGCAGAAATCTGCAGCGGAATCCAGGGTGATCGGTTCCGTATAATGATGATCGATATAGTCGATGCAGCTCTGGAATCTCTGAAAATGCTTTTTTCTGACAGGATCGGATCCGGCGATTATCCCCGCAGCTCCGAGGCGGTAGCGCGCGATCAGGACCAGCGCTTCGAAAAGATTGGAATAGATGGAAAATTCATAGTATTCCGTGGCGAAAAAATAATCGTCCACAATCTCATTCATGAGAGCAAGAACTCTCTCATGGATCGCGGGAGTGCCCTTGGGAGTGAGCAGGACCGCCTTTCCGAGCATGGAATTCAGGGAACTGTAGCCTCTGATCCTTGAAAGAGAACCGATTCCGAAAAGGAGGATATGCCGGATCCCGCTTTCGGATGCCTTAATGGAATGTGTGGCTCCGGCAGGAATAAAGAGGATATGATCCGGAAGAAGATGGTATGTTGTACCCTCAACTTCCACTTCGTAATCGTTCTCCACGGGAATGATGATCTCGATGGCATCATGCCAGTGCGGCAAAAACCCTATGGTCTGCACATTCCTCCAGATCCTTATATAGGAATCCTGGGGAAAGATATCCGTCTCTTCCTTGAAATTGATCACGCGGCCGTGCCAGTCGGCATTCTGGTCCACATATGCGGGACTTTTCGGATCCGGGGCTGATTTCGACTGCTTTTTTACTTCATCCATATCTGTCCTTTCACTAATTGCGCAATATATGACAACAAAGAAACCGGAAGCATTTATCCGGAAAGGTGGCGAAATTTCATATATTCAATGATATATCAATTGCTTCGGATAATCAAGGACAGGAGAAAAACAAGCAATATTTGATAAGTGAAAACAGGCAAAAATCATTAAAATTACATATGTTTGATTCAATCTTAACGATATCGGAGAAAACATCTTATGAAGAGTACCGGAAAAAAGATCCTGATCACACTGATCGCCGTGGCCGTGTTTGTCCTGGTCTGCGTTCTATTGTCATTGAGAAAAGTCGAAACGTTTGAGGAAAAATATGCCGGGACAGATCTTAACCGTGAAGTGGCGGGGATGGAAAGGGTCGGCACCTACAGCGGATATCTGCTTTCGCATGAAGGCGGAAAGGTGCTTTCCGGCGATACAGTGGTCGATGTGGATCTCGGCTCCTTTGAAGCTGAAGGTGAAGTGGCCGAGGCTGATGATTTCGGAGAACACGCACTCTTTACTCCGACGGATTCCGTCGTAACTTTTCATGTAAACGTGCCCGAGAGCGGGTTCTATCGCCTTTTTACCGAATATCTGCTCCCGGAATCGAGGGGTGTGCCTGCGGAACGCTGTGTCTATATCAATGGAGAGATCCCCTTTGAAGATGCAAGAAACGTGACATTTACAAGGATCTGGACGGACGGCGGACAGGTCCGCACCGACAATCAGGGGAATCAGATCCGCCCGACGCAGGTGGAGATCTATGACTGGCAGGAGGCCTTCTTCCGCGATGACATGGGTTATCAGGAAGAGCCTTATCTTTTCTGGTTCGAACAGGGAGAAAACACCATCGGGCTGGAAGCGGAAAACGAGCCGATGTATCTGAAATCCCTGAAACTTACGGGCGTAAGCGAAAAGATTGATTATGCATCATACAGTGCAGCAAATCCTTCTGGCAGCGCCTCGGATACCGTTAAGAATTATATGCTGACCGTTCAGGGAGAAGAGAGCACCCTTCGCTCAGAATCCTCCCTTTATGCGAAATATGACCGTTCCTCCCCGACAACCTATCCGAACAGTGTGACCAATACTGTCCTTAATTATGTGGGCGGAGAGACCTGGAGACATAACGGGCAATGGATCGAATGGGATTTTGAGGTTCCCGAGGACGGGATCTATCATTTTATGATCAAGGCGCGCCAGAATTATTCGCGCGGAAGCGTCTCGGGAAGAAGCGTTTATATTGACGGTAAGATCCCGTTTGAAGAGCTTAAGGAGATCTCCTTCGATTACCGGAACGACTGGGAATACAAGACTCTCGCTTCCGAAGAAGGGACGCCTTACGACATCTATCTTACCAAAGGAAAACACACTCTGCGGCTCGAAGCCACGCTCGGCGGCGTGGGCCCGATCCTGCAGGAACTTGAGGATTCCACCTATCGTCTGAATCAGATCTACAGAAAACTTCTCGTATACACCGGAGCCAATCCGGATCCTTACCGTGATTATAAGATCGACACCACCTATCCGGAGATTATGGATGCCATGGATCTCGAATCCAAGCGGCTTTTCAGGATCGTGGATGAAATGGTTGAGTTTTCCGGACAGAAGGCCGACAACATCGCAACGGCCCAGACCGTGGCACAGCAGCTTGAGCGCTTCTGCAAAAAGCCTCAGAAGATCACAACGGAATTCGTAACCTTCAAAGACAATATCACGGCACTCGGAACCGCTTCCCTTAAGATGAGCGACACCCAGCTGGATGTTGACTATTTTACGGTTTACGGCGACAACATGAAGCCTGAGATGAAAAAAGCGAATTTCCTTATGAAGGCGGGGCATGAGATCAAATCCTTCTTTGCCTCCTTCTTTGTGGATTACAATTCGGTGGGCGATGTTTATGACGAGGATTCCTCGGAGGACATCGTAAAGGTCTGGATCCTTACCGGGCGTGATCAGGGTACGATCCTGAAGTCCATGGTGGATGATACCTTTACGCCGCAGTCCGGGATCAAGGTAAACGTAGAGATCGTCGATCCCTCCGCGGTACTTAATGCAGTCATGGCTGACCGCGGCCCGAATGTCGTGCTTTCCATCGGCGCCGATCAGCCCGTAAACTACGCTCTCCGTAACGCATCCGAAGATATCACCCAGTTCCCCGACTGGCAGGAAGTGCTTTCCCATTATTCCGAAAGTTCCTATGAGCAGTACAGGCTCGATGATCATATTTACGGAATACCCGAGACTCAGACCTTCAATGTGATGTTCTACCGAAAGGATGTGCTTGAGGAACTGGAGCTTTCCGTACCCCAGACCTGGCAGGAACTGATCGAAGAGCTTCCCACGATCCAGGGAAACAATCTCTCCGTGGGTATTCCTACCGCGGCAGGTTCCTCGGGTGCTGCCGCCGCTTCAACACAGATCATGTCCAATGTACCGGATCTTTCAATGTACTTCTCTTTGCTGTTCCAGTACGGCGGGGATATGTACAACGAAGAGGGGACGAAGACGCGGGTCGATGACGAAGCGGGGGTAAAAGCCTTTGACGATTATGTTCGCTATTTCAACGATTACGGCATTCCGACGGTCTATGACTTTGTGAGCCGTTTCCGTTCCGGCGAGATGCCCATCGGGATCTCCGCATATTCCACTTACAATACGCTGATGGTTTCCGCACCTGAGATCCGCGGTCTTTGGGACTTTACCGTGATCCCCGGAACGGAAAAGACGGATGCTTCGGGCAATACCTATATTGACCGTTCGGACTTCATTACCGGATCGGCTACGATGATGGTACGCACCCCTGACGAGTCGCTTAAGAATGCCTCCTGGGAATTCATGAAATGGTGGGCAAAGCCCGAGACACAGATCCGGTTCGGCCGGGAGATCGAAGCGCTTCTCGGTTCCTCCGCCCGTTATGCGACCGCAAACAGGGATGCCTTCTCAAATCTTTCCTGGAGTTCCGATGATATCGCAGTTCTTAACGAGCAGTGGGATTCCACAAGAGGGATCCGCGAGGTTCCCGGCGGATACTTTACGGGGCGTCATATTTCCAACGCGATCCGTAAGGTCATCAATGACAAGGATGATTCCCGTGAGACCATCATCGACTATTCCATCAAGATTGATGAAGAGATCACAAAGAAACGAAGAGAGTTCGGCATGCCGGTATACGGCGAATAAGGAGAGAATGAACATATGAAAGAGTATCTTCAGAAGTATTTCATCCTTCGCAAACACAACGCACAGGTAGCCTGGAAAAAGGCAAAGAACCGGAAGATGTGCTATCTTTTCCTGCTTCCTTACTTTGTGCTGTTTACGATGTTCTTCGTATTTCCGGTGGTGGCGTCGATCTATTACAGCTTTACCTATTACAACATTCTCGAGCGCCCGAGATTTATCGGCCTGCAGAATTATATCAGCCTGATCCTGGAAGATGACATCTTTCTGATCGGTGTGAAGAATACCTTTATGATCGCCATAATCACGGGACCGCTGGGATATATCATGTCCTTCCTTTTCGCATGGCTTATCAACGAACTTCCCCGCTGGGTCAGGTCTGTGGCCGTTATCGTATTCTACGCGCCTTCCATCGCCGGAAACTGCTACGTGATCTTCTCCGTATTCTTCCGCGGCGATGCCTACGGCTATGTAAACGCGTTCTTTATGAATACCGGTATCATCGATACGCCGAAGCTCTGGCTTATCGATCCCCACTGGATGCTTCCGATCTGTATGCTCGTTATCCTGTGGATGAGTCTTGGTACCGGATTCCTTTCCTTTGTTGCTGGCCTTCAGGGCGTGGACAAATCCCAGTTCGAGGCCGGATATATGGATGGGGTTAAGAACCGCTGGCAGGAACTCTGGTACATCACCCTTCCGAATATGAAGCCGATGCTGATGTTCGGCGCGGTTATGTCCATCACTCAGGCCTTCGGTGTCTGCGATGTCACAATGGCGCTCTGCGGATACCCCAGTACGGACTACGCGGCGCGAACCATCGTTACGCACCTTTTTGACTACGGTTTTTCGAGATTTGAAATGGGATACGCCTGCGCCATCGCGACAATCCTGTTCCTCATGATGATCCTTTGCAATAAAGCGATCCAGAGCCTGCTTCGCAGAGTGGGAACGTGATCTTTTTACGGAGATGAGTATGAGCAAGAAAAGAAAAAAAGAGCTGGAAGAAGAGAAGCCCTACAAAAAGCCTCTTATCAAAAAACGGAAACCGAACCGTTCCATAGCGGGAGATATCGCGCTTTATTTCTTCCTGTTCCTGGTTGCGTTCATTATGGCTTTTCCGATCATCTATGCGGTTTCGAGCGCTTTGAAGCCGCTTGATGAGCTGTTCAAGTTCCCTCCGAGGATCTTTGCGCAGCATCCGACAACGGACAATTTTTCGGATCTGTTCGTGACAATGGGCAAGTCCTGGGTCACCTTCTCGCGATACCTGTTCAATACGGTATTTATCACCTTTCTCGGAACGGCGGGTCACCTTATCATCGCTTCAATGGGGGCGTTCGTGCTCGCGAAGTATGAGTTCCCGGGCAACGCGATATTTTTCAAGATCATAACCGTAGCCATGATGTTCACCGGTTACGTAACACAGATTCCCAACTATCTGATCCTGAACAAACTGGGCTGGATCGATACCTACTGGGCGATCATCATTCCCGCCTTTGCATCTCCCATGGGACTGTTCCTTATGAAACAGTTCATGGAAGGACTTCCGACTTCTCTGATCGAAGCGGCCAAGATCGACGGTGCCAACGAGTGGAAAGTATTTACCGGAATCGTAATGCCCAACGTAAAGCCCGCCTGGATGACGCTGATCATCTTCTCGGTACAGGCACTCTGGAACAACAAGGCTTCCATGTACATCTATTCGGAGGAACGAAAGACGCTGGTATACGCTCTGCAGCAGATCCAGAGCGGCGGTATCGCGCGTACCGGACAGGGCGCCGCCGTACTGGTGGTTGTTATGATCGTTCCGATCATCATATTTATCTTCTCGGAGAGCCAGATCCTCGAAACGATGGCAAGCTCCGGACTGAAGGATTAGGGAGGAAAATGATGATGAAGAAAAAACACTTCTCGATCCTTTGCATCCTTGCACTTGTATTTTCGGTGATATGCCCCGTCAACGCCCTGGCGGACGAATCGACGGGTGATGACACCTATACCTATAATCTGGATTACTGGGGCGATGTGCAGGATTCTCCGGATTTCTATACGGTGTGCAAGGTGTTTACCTCTTCGGAACTCGGCCTTGAAACGAAGATGAAGAGCCCCGAGGGTCTGTTCGTATATCAGAATTTCCTTTATGTCTGCGATACGGGAAACAACAGGATCCTGGAATTCGAACGGATATCCTCGGAGAAACTGGAATTAAGAAGAACGATCGATTCCTTCGAAGGTGATGACAACAATACCTTTAATGCGCCCACGGATGTGGCGGTTTCCGTAGAAGGAAACTTCTTTGTGGCAGATAAGGGAAATGCCAGGATCCTGAAACTGGATCAGAAACTGAATCTGCTTCAGATATTCGTTAAGCCCGTGGATAATACCCTGGACGCCACGATCCCGTTTCAGCCGAGCAAACTGGCCATCGATACGGCTGAGCGCGTATACTGCATCGCGACCGGTATCAATAAGGGCCTTATCAAATACGAGCCGGACGGAACGTTTTCCGGTTTCGTGGGAGCCACCAAGGTTACGTTTGATTTCCTTGATTATGTATGGAAAAAGCTTGCGACACAGGAACAGCGCGCGCAGATGGAATCCTTCGTTCCCACGGAGTATGACAATGTCTATATGGATCACGAAGGCTTTGTATATGCCTGCACGGGAGCCGTTACAAGGGAAGACCTGAGAGCCGATAAGGCGCAGGCCATCCGTAAGATCAATCTGATGGGAAATGACATCCTCGTCAGAAACGGAGAATGGGGGATCTACGGTGATATCCATATGGGATCCGGCGGCGGTTATGAAGGCCCTTCCTATTTCTCCGACGTTACCGTTTTTCCGAATGACATCTTTATCTGCCTTGACCGGAACCGCGGACGGCTCTTCGGATATGACGATCAGGGGCATATGGTATTTGCCTTTGGCGGAAACGGAAATATGGACGGCTATTTCAGAAGGCCCGTAGCGATCGAACATTATGATCAGGATGTATACGTTCTCGACACCCTCGACTGCGCGATCACGGTATTCGTACCTACCGAATTCGGATCCATGGTCTATAAGGCCGTCGATCAGTTCGATCAGGGTGATTACAACGCATCAGGAGAATCCTGGGAGAGAGTCGTACAGATCAACGGAAACTATGATCTGGCCTATATCGGGATCGGACGCGCGAGACTTCGTCAGGAACGATATAAAGAGGCTATGGAATACTTCGAAGTAAAATATGATGATGAAAACTATTCCAAGGCCTTCAAGCAATACCGGAAGGAATGGGTTGAAGATCACATCGCGATCATCGTGCTGATCATACTCGCGCTCTTCCTGGTTCCCATGGGGATCGGCAGGATCAAAGCGATAAAACACGAGATCGATACGGATGAACTGTTTACCAGATAATCGGGAGAAAAGGGAGTACTTATCATGATCGAAGCACTGACCCGGAAAGAAAACTGGATAAGATATCTGAATTCCCTGAAGTTTGCGCTTTACTGTATGACGCATCCGCTGGACGGCTTCTGGGACCTGACGCATGAGAGGAGAGGTACCTACGCAGGTGCCAACACGATCCTGATCGCGACACTCATGGTGCGGCTTATGACGCTCCGGTATACGAGTTTCCTTTTCATTCAGGTATACTGGGAGGATGTCAATATCTTCCTTTATCTGGCAAGCGTCCTTTTCCCGCTGGCTCTTTGGGTGATCGGAAACTGGGCACTGACGACACTCTTTGACGGAAAGGGAAGACTGGGTCAGGTCTATATCGCCACCTGCTACGGACTGACTCCTTATCCGGTGATCCAGTTCCCCCTGATGGTGCTGAGTAATTTCGTTACCATCGAGGAAGGGCAGTTTTACAGTGTCTTAAGTATCATATCCCTGATCTACTGCGCACTCCTTATCGTTACGGCGATGGGACAGATCCATGAGTATTCCGCCGGAAAGAATCTTCTGTTCACGGTGGCCACGCTGTTTGCGATGCTGGTTATGATCTTTATCCTGACGATCTTTTTCAGCATGATCTCGCAGGGCGTACTGTATATGATCTCTCTGGTGAGAGAATTCCTGTTCCGATTATAACGACGGAACTGATATTCGGGAGCAATCATGAAAAGAGAAAAAGCGATTAATCAAGAGAGAATAACAGAGCGGAACAATAAGATCAGGGAAACTCTGAAGAGCCTGATCTTTCCGACGATCCTTGCGCTGATCATTCTGGGCGGCGTCTATTTCGTCATCAATTATCAGGCGCGTCCCGAAGAAGAGGAGATCGTGGAACTGCGTTCCTATACCGGTGATGACCAGGCGATCGTAATGGAAAACGACAGCCTGAAGTTTACGATGGATCCTCTTACCACGCAGTTCACCGTGGAAGTAAAGGAATCGGGAAAGGTCTGGAGCTCCAATCCGGAAGGCGCGGCAAACGATTCACTGGCACTTCTTGAAGAAAAGAACAAGCTCCAGTCGCCTCTCATTATGAGCTACGCGGTGGAAACGGGCCTTGAGACCACCGTCAATTCCTATTCGCAGAGCGCGCTGAACGGGATCTATGAGATCAGCAGGGAAGGCGATTCGATCCGGGTTGATTATTCCCTCGGAAACGTGGAAAAGGAATATATCATCCCTCCCGTAATGACGAAGGACAGCTATGAGAAGTGGACCGCCCTGATGGAAAAGGACGATTCGGGTGTTATCTCGCAGTATTACAAAAAATACGATATCAAGAAATTAAAGAAAACCGATAATAAAGAAGAACTCCTTACGAATTATCCGAAGCTCGCGGAACAGAATCTTTACATCCTCAGAAGTTCCACGAAGGAGAACGTCCGTAAGAAGATGCAGGGGATCTTTGAATCCGTCGGCTATACCTATGAGGATTATACGGCGGACAAGGAGCTGGATCTTTCCCAGAAGACCTCCGACAAGCCGATCTTTGACGTGAGCGTGATCTACAGCCTGGACGGTGATGACCTGAAGGTGGAGATCCCGTTCTCCGCGATGCAGTACAAGAAGGACTATCCGATCTATACGCTGACGCCGCTTCCGTATTTCGGAGCCGGCGGCCCTGCGGATGAAGGCTATATCCTTGTGCCGGAAGGCGGCGGATCCCTGATCAATTTCAACAACGGAAAGACATCCCAGAACAACTATTACGCGAATGTCTACGGCTGGGACATGTGCCTTACGAGAAAGGCAGTGGTACATAATACCAGGGCCTATTACGGTGTATACGGCATCGCGAACAAAGACGATTCTTTCCTGTGCATCCTGGAGGACGGACGATCCTATGCGGCGATCCAGGCGGATGTGGCCGGAAAGAACCATTCCTATAACTATGTGAACGCGATCTACTCCATCTCCCAGAGAGAGCAGTATGACGTGGGTGACATCGCAAATTCGGACATCTACAAGTACGTGGATAAGCTTCCCGATGAGTCTCTCGTGCAGCGCTACCGGTTCATATCCTCCGGAAGCTATGTGGATATGGCCAGGAATTATCAGGATTATCTGAAGGATAAATACGGTCAGTATCTGTCCCTTAATACCGATGCGAATACCCCGGTCTCCATCGAGATCGTCGGCGCGGTGGACAAGGTTAAGCAGGTATTCGGAGTTCCGGTATCGAGACCTTTAAAGCTTACGACCTACAGGGAGGCGGAAGAGATCATAAAGACCCTGAAAGCAGACGGACTGCAGAACATGTCGGTAAAGCTTTCCGGATGGTGCAACGGCGGTGTTAAGCAGAAGATCCTGAAGAAAGTGAAGCCGATCCATTCCCTCGGCTCCGGAAAGGATCTTCAGAATCTTGCGACGACGGCCAACAGTGAAGGAGTTAACCTTTATCTTAACGGAATTACACAGTATGCTTTTGATTCCACGCTGGCCAACGGATTCTTTTCCTATACGGACGCGGCAAAGCTCATCAGCAAGGAACGGGTAAAGCTCCTTGAATACAGCCATACGACCTATGCCCAGCGTGACGACCTGGATCCGTATTACCTGCTCCATACATCCCTTGCAGGGAAGATGTCGGATGCCCTCGCTTCCACAGCAAAGAAATACGGCGTGGGCGCATCCTTCGAAAACGACGGACGCGATCTTTCCTCCGACTTTTACCGGAAGGCACCCTATTCGCGGGAAGCTGTTTCCAAGCTGCAGGAAGAGCGCTTTAAGGGGCTTGATTCGACGAAGGTAATGATCAATATGGGAAATGATTACGCGGTTCCCTATGTTGACATGGTAACGAATATGGATCTTAAGGGCAGTGAATATACGATCCTTGACGGATGCGTTCCGTTCTACCAGATCGCCCTTCACGGCTATATCGATTATACGGGCCGCAGCGTGAATATCTGCGGAAATGCCGAAGAGCAGATCCTCGAATCCGCGGAATACGGCGCCGGCCTTTCCTATACGGTTATGAAGGAGAGCGCGTTTGCGCTTCAGAAGACACTTTATACGGAGTATTACGGTTCGGAATTTGCTTCCTGTCATCAGGAGCTGGTTGATACCTATTCCAGATATAACGCCGAACTCGGTCATACTTTCAATCAGGAGATGACGGGGCATGAGAGGCTTTCGGAAACCGTTACGGTGACGGAATACGCGGATGGGACCAGGGTATATGTGAATTACGGTTATGCCGATTATGACGCGGAGGGCGTAACGGTTTCCGCAAGAGATTACAGAGTGGTTCGCTGAGCCTGTCGGCCCGCGTCCTACGGAGGAAGAAGATGAAGAAAAGGAAAAACAAACTTGCCGGGCTTCAGAAGCGGAAGGCGATCGCGGGATATCTTTTTATCTCGCCTTTCATCGTGGGCTTTCTTGTATTCATGCTGAAACCTTTCTTTCAGTCATTGTACATGAGCTTCTGCAACGTGGAACTCGGAAGCGCGATATACAACCCCATCTGGCAGGGCCTTGAGAACTACAGACAGTCCGTTGCGGTGGATCCCGAATTCAACAGGCTGCTTGTGGAAGAGATCTCCCGGATGGTGATTTATTCCCTTGCAATCATCGTCTTCAGCTTTTTCGTATCGCTGCTCCTGAATCAGGAATTCAAGGGAAGAGCTTTTGTGCGTGCGGTATTCTTCCTGCCGGTCATTCTTTCTTCCGGCGTGATCCTGGGGCTGGAATCCGATAACCAGCTGATGGCGACACTGGCGGCGCAGATCGAGACCACCACAAGCAACATCAGCATCACCGATGCGCTGGAAAACGTACTGATGACGGCAGGTGTCGGAACCAGAGCGTATGAGAAGGTATTCGAGATCATCGACAATATCTACGATGTGGCCATCGCCTCCGGAATTCAGATCATCATCTTCCTTTCGGGACTTCAGACGATCCCGAAGAGTATGTATGAAGCGGCGGATATCGAAGGCTGCACGAAATGGGAGAGCCTCTGGAAGATCACCTTCCCGATGATCAGTTCGCTTTTCCTTGTAAACTGGATCTATACGGTGATCGACTTCTGCATGCGCTCCGACAACGGCGTCATCGAAAAGATCCAGAAGGTTATGATCGACCAGATGAACTACGGACTGGCCTCCGCAATGAGCTGGATCTACTTTGTGATCGTTCTCGCCTTTGTAGGCATTACGGCCGGAATTATTTCGAAGGGAGTTTACTATTATGAGTAAGAGCAAAGCCAGGGTAAAGACCTTCGACGATTTCTGGGAGCGTAACCGCAAGTCCGGCGGATACCTTCTCCGGAAAAGGATCCTCAGCGCGGGGATCAGCGTGGCACGGTTCATTCTGCTTTTCGGAATGTGCTTTATGATCCTGCAGCCGATCCTTAATAAGATCTCCGTCAGCTTTATGACGGAACAGGATCTTTACAACCCGATCGTCATCTCCATCCCGGAGCATTTTACGACGGATAATTACAAGCTTGCCGCGGAGCTTATGAACTATAAGAAGGGTGTGATCGATTCCTTTATCGTATCGCTTACCGTTGCCTTTTTGCAGATCCTCGTCTGCACGCTTGTGGGATACGGATTTGCCAGATTTGAGTTTCCGCTTAAGAAGATGTGGTTTGCCTGCGTGATCCTCGTGATCCTGATCCCGCCGCAGACCATAGCCAGTTCCCTGCATCTTCATTTTAAATTTTTTGATATTCTGGGATTGTTTAAGCTGATAAAAGGTGATACCATTAATCTGCGTGGGTCTGCGATCCCGTACTATCTTCTGAGCGCGGGGTGCATGGGCCTGAAGAACGGATTATATATATACATGATCCGCCAGTTCTTCCGGAACATCCCTTCGGATATGGAAGAAGCAGCCTATGTGGACGGCTGCGGTACTTTGAAAACCTTCTTCCGGATCATGCTTCCGGAAGCGAAGCCGATCATTACGTCCTGCTTCCTGTTCGCGTTCGTATGGCAGTGGACGGACGGTTTCTATTCAAGGATGTTCCTCGGCAATACGGTACTGGTCAGCACTTCCCTTTCAAGGATCGTGGATTCGCTGGGGGCTTATATCCAGCGTATCACGGGGGTGAAGACGACGATCTCCATCGCGTATTCGAACTGTATCCTTGCAACGGGTACCCTGATGATCATCCTGCCGCTCATTATCCTCTATCTTTTCGCGCAGCGGCAGTTTGTTGAGAGCATCAGTTCCACCGGTATCAAAATGTAATATGTATATAAACATCATGTTTATATAAATCGCCGGAATGATCCGGCAGGCAATTTCAAAGGAGGAAAAAAATATGAAAAAGCCTATGGCAAAGAAAGCCCTGGCAGCGGCAACCGCAGCAGCCATGGTGATGAGCATCACGGCTTGTGGCGCTAAGAACGAGCCGGCACCTGCTCCTGCAGATGACACTTCTGCAGCCGACACAACAGCAACCGACACCGCTCCTGCAGCCGATACCGCGACTGATACGGCGGAAGCAGAGCCCGAGGAAGAGGAAGAAGAGGTAAGCCCTTATACCGTTCTTACGGACGAAAGCGGCAATCCTTATGATCTCGGCGGCATGGAGATCATAATCCGTGACTGGTGGTCATCGGAAGATCCCGCAGAGCCTGCAAACGATTATGAAGAAGCTCAGCTCGAGTGGCGTGAGTGGGCACAGGAGACCTACAACTTCAAGATCAAGCAGGTTGCGATCTCCGACTGGGGCAGCACACCTCAGGATTTCGTTGACTATTGTACAACCGGCGGTGACGATGTGAACTACGTATGGACGCTTCGTGACGATCCGGCCATCACTTCCGCTATGGCGAGCGGCCTTATGTATGATCTTTCCACTCTTGACTGCCTTGACTTCAGTTCGGACAAGTTCCAGATGAACAAGCTTCATGAGCAGTATGGAAAGGGCAATGCCATCTATGCTATGTATGCCGGCATTTCCGAGCCCCGTACCGGTGTTTACTTCAACAAGAGAGTCCTTCAGGAAGCGGGTATCGATCCCGAATCCATCTATGATATGCAGAAGGACGGCACCTGGACCTGGGATAAGTTTGATGAGCTTATGGGAACGGTTCAGAGAGATACCGATAACGACGGTACCGATGATGTATTCGGTCTTACCGTTAACGAAGGTAACATGACCACCGCTGCAGTCTTCTCCAACGGCGGAAGCTACATCGGCAAGGATGCAAACGGATACTTCTACAACCTCGAGTCTCCCGAGACCACGGAAGCTCTTGAGTGGACCGTTGACATGTTCACCAAGTATGACCAGCATGATCCCGAAGGCGCTGAGTGGGATTACTACAAAGAAGAGTTCCTGAACGGTTCCGTTGGATTCATGGTAGAAGATGAGTACGCAGGTACCCCCGGCAACTTCCTTCAGGATATGCAGGATGAAGTTGGTTTCGTAATGTTCCCGAAGGGACCTCAGGGCAAGGATTACATCAACGTATGGTCCAACAACCCGGCAGCGATCCCTGCATGCTATGATGCGGACCGCGCATGAAAGAGCGCTTGCGCATGGAATCGCTACACGGGTGATCCGGCAGGTTATGAAGGCTACAACGGCTTCATTTCCAGAGCTATGGACGGTGTGTTCGATTCCAGAGCATGCGAGGAGACGATTCCGATGATGTCCGAGGCTAACCACGGAACCATCGCCTTCCACGGCATGATCCCGAACCTCGATCTCGGTCCCGACTTCGTATGGGGCGTTGGCCCGAACACCGTTGTTTCCGAAGCACAGGAAGCAATCGCGGACACCTGGAAGAAGTATGTTGATGACGCGAACAAGTAATTAGATTTCCCAGGAAGCGGGCGGTGTCTTCCGGACACTGCCCGCTCTTTTATGAAAAGCCATGAGCGCACGTATTCTGAAAAGACTGAAACTGAAGATATGTCTTTTGGCGGCGGGATTACTGATGATCCTGTCTTTTTTCGGCTGCGCAAAGCAGGAAGAGGAAGAGAACCTGGTAGTTATCGACAACTCCGAGGACAATACCCTCTACGGGCTCGTTACGGCCAACCGTGACGATGTAATCCTTTCGCAGAAGCTGACGGTGACCTATATGCAGATCAACGAGCAGGAGGTATCCTTCAAAAGCGGAGGGAAGAAGATCTCTAAGGTCTATGTTGAGGAAGGAGATGCGGTAAAAGCGGGAGATCCGCTCATTATGCTTTCTTCCGACAACCTGCAGGAGAGGATCGACGAACTGGAATACAGGATCTCGAAAAACGAACTTGAACTGAAGCATCTTGACACGGCGGAAGCCTTTGATCTTCAGGATGCCTATAATAATTTTGTCTACAATACCCGTGAGATCGAGGAAGAAGATATCGAGAAATATGAAAAGAATAAGGCTTCCATCGGACAGGGTTACCGATATAAAAGAGAAGATCTTAACGATGAGATCGAATTCGACAAAAAACAGCTGAATAAGATTAAAAACGAACTGAACGGGAGTGTGATCCGCTCGACTTTAAGCGGTACGGTTCATCATATAAAGGACGACCTTGAAGGCTCGACTTCAAAGAAAGATGAGGTCGTAATGACACTGGTGGATGATGCTTCCGGACTTTTTGAAATGGAAGAACCCGATTTTGTATCCTATTTTCATGAAGGTGAGAGCGTTCCAATGAGCATTGTTTACGGGACCGCCTCCGGCGAATATGAGCTCATTCCCCATGCGATGGGGAGCTGGGGCGAGAAGCAGCAGTTTGAAGTGCTGTCCGGGCCGGATAATGACGGAATCGACATCGGGACCACGGGAACGGTCACGGTGGTTCTTGACCGGAAGGATGATGTGATCTCGCTTCCTTTGGGCGCAGTTTATCACGCGGACGGAAAGCCCTACGTCTATATGCTGGATGAAAACAATTTCCGGCAGATGGTCTATGTGGAAACGGGCCTGGAAGGTGACGAAAAGATCGAGATCATATCGGGAGTCGGGGAAGGCGAACAGGTGGTTTACAAATGAGAAAGAGAGCGGTTCAGACAATTCTCATCATATTGTGTACGCTCCTTCTTACGATATCATCCTTTGCAGGATGCGGGAAGAACGGAAATGATGTATCTTCGGCAAAGGAGACGGCATCTTCTCCCGAAGCGGCAGCGGAAAGTGATGTTAAGGAAGGAGAAGAGGAAGAGATCGAACTTAAGGATCCCGTCGGGACCGTCCTTCGCTATGTGACCGCGGAAGTGCGGACGATCGACAAGGCCGATTCCTTTCAGGGCGTTGTATCGATGCAGACCGAGATCTATTCCTATGAGACCGACCAGCTCTTCGGTAATTTCGGGGCTCTTCCGGGCGACGAGGTAACCTCCGGAATGACACTTTTCTACGGAACGACGGATGCCATTGACGATTCCATCGATGAGATACGCGATCAGAATGCGGATCTTCTTGATGATTATATCAATTATGTTTCGGATTACGCGATCGATCTTTCCAAGGCGAAAAAAGCGGAGTTTGAGGCCGCCTCTGCCTATATGGACATGGTGAACAACGGTCCGACGGAGGATTCCCCCTACTATGCCGGATTTGCGAAAGGTCTTATGCCTGTTGAAAACAATATGAAAAAGGCGAAGGAAGCAAGGGAGAAGATGGAAGAAAGCTATCTTCAGAGACAGGAATCCTTTGACCTTGAATATGCCTATAATGAAAAGCGGATAAGCCGTCTTGAGGAAAAGCAGAAAGCGGCCGGCGGCATCGCTTCCGGAGACGGAGTAGTGGTGGCGGCGAATTATTATCTTTCCGGCGATTCGATCCCGGAGGGAAGCCCGATCATGGCCGTCGGTGATCCGGCAAAGAAGCAGATCCTCTGTGAGTACGTCGGAAAAGCCGTTGTCAGCAAAGCGGAGGATATTTACGCGCTTATAGACGGAAAGCGCTATGAAGTCGAATTCGAGAACATGGAGCCGGAGGAATACCGTCGTCTGAAAGCGAAGAATGATGAGGTATTCAGCACCTTTTACATTAAGGACGAGGATGATTCCGTCCGTCTCGGTTCGCTGGCCGTGATCGTGGTTGTAAAGGAGAGCAATAAGGATCTTCTCTGCATTCCGAAAGATGCCGTAAACAGGGATGACCGGGGAGCCTATGTCTTTACGCTGCAGGGCGAGGAGAGCGTATATACTCCTGTATCCACGGGCGTATCGGACAGTGCCTTCATCGAGATCACCCACGGGCTTTCGAAAGGCGACAAAATAGTCTATGACGCCCCCTATGACATCGGCGATAAAACGGAAAAGATCAAAAGAGGGAGCGTCTGCGTGGAATTTGATACGGACGGTTTTCTCTTTTATCCCTCTGCGGAATGGATCCGAAATCCGGCAAAGAACGGAACCTGCTATCTCAAGGAACTCTGTGTGGAGAACTACGAGCAGGTGGAAGAAGGACAGGTCCTTGCAAAGGTTGAGGTCATACAGGACAATATCGAGATCGAAAGGATCAAGCGCAAGATCCAGCGTCAGAACGAAAGGATCGTGGATCTTTATACAAAGAAGACGGAAACCTATAACGAAGAGGAAAAGCAGGCGATCGACCGTTCGGTGAAGGACCGTCAGCGCTCCGTCGAAAGCCTTCAGAAACAGCTGTCTAAAATGACGGCCTATATGGGCGTAATCGAACTGAAAGCGCCTTATACCGGCATCGTGACCGGCATTACGAACCTGAAGGGCGGAGAACTCATTTCCTACAGGGAAAAGCTGATCCAGGTTACCAAAGATGAATCAAGTTATATTATCGTTGATGATAAAAGCCGTCAGCTTTCCTACGGCGACGAAGTGGCGATCACCGTAAAGAACGGAAATGTTGACGCGGCAGGAAAGGAGATCCCCGGCCAGGTGGTTAGCCTGAATGCCACGGCACTTCCGAAGGAAATGCAGCTTGGCTATTCTCTTATCAGGGTGCCGATGGATGTGGTGAACGAGGTGGCAAGCGGAGGCTCCGGACAGGTGAACGGTTACTGGAGCAGAAACCGTTACGGCGTGAAGGCTGAGGTCAAAAAGGCGGACAATGTGCTCCTTATACCCAAGACCGCCGTATACAAGACGGGGAGCGAAACCTACGTGATGGTAAAGAATGACGACGGCTCCGTGAAACTTGTCAAGTTCACGGCAGGCGGAGGAGATAACGCGAATTATTGGGTCGCTTACGGCGACGTTACGGAAGGGATGGAAATATGCTGGGGATAATGCTCCAGAAAATGTGGCAGAAAAAGTGGATGAATCTGAGCATTTTGCTCGGGTGTATCCTTTTTGTCGCAACGGCGGTTTCTTTTCCGCTTTATCAGAAGGCCTCCTATGACAGGATGCTGCAGGATGAATTCGATAATTATATCCTGACGAAGGGGAACTATCCCATGATCGTCAAGATGTTCGCAACCTGCCAGAAGGATAAGAAGAATACCATCGGAAAGATGGACGATTTCACTTCCGAGATCTATAAGGAACTCGGCGTGAAGGAAAATATGACGGTCCGTTCCTATTCGATCCTGAAGTCTCCCGTAAGTTCCGATATCAAACGGGATGACGTTGATCAGCTGACTCTTTCCCTCGGCGCCATGTCAGGCCTTGAAGAGCACGCCAAACTCATTAACGGACGGTTCTATTCGGAAAGCGGAACGGATGAGAACGGCGCGATCGAGGTCATCGTTTCACAGGCCACCATGGTGGAGAGGGGGCTGCTCCTTGACGAGACTCTTACCTTTGACAAGCTGAAAACGGCGGACGGCGGGCCCATCAGGATCCATGTTGTCGGCGTCTATACCGGAAGCTCCGTGGAGGATCTCTATTTTCAGGAGGATCCGGAAAAGAAATTCGACAGCGTTATGATGAATTCGGATCTTTTTCAGAGCATGTTTACCGGCGGGAACGCTTCGAAATACACGATCGCCGTCGCTTTCTATGATTTTATCGATTATGAAAGCGTGACTGCGGATATGATCGAAAGGATCAATGAACGCACGGACTATCTGGTGAAGCAGAGTGCCTATAAGAGCGTGCTCCGTGAACCTGCCTATAAGAGCATACTTGAGGAATATGCGCTGAAGAAGATCAGGATCACCGCGACTCTTACGATCCTTCAGGTACCGGTACTGATCCTTCTGGCCGCGTTCCTTCTTATGATCTCCGGTCAGATGTACGAAATGGAGCGCAATGAGATCTCCGTGATAAAAAGCCGGGGAAGTTCGAGAGCGCAGATCCTGAGACTGTATCTCTATCAGGGGCTTACGCTGGTATTCTTCGGAGCTCTCTTCGGAATACCGCTCGGAACCTTTTTCGCAAGGCTCCTCAGTTCCACAAGAAACTTCCTTGAATTTGACATGAAACGTCCGGTTGATATCTCCTTTGACCGG
>JAILLW010000086.1 GCA_024692955.1 Lachnospiraceae bacterium
TATATTTGTGTGCTTTTCTGACACGAACAAAGGAGGAATCGGCCCGATGGGCAAGGTAATTTCCCTGTATATTTCCAATTCGGAGATCCGCGTATGCGAACTCGAACAGGGCAGCAAGCATGTGACGGTATCAAGAGCCTTTGATACCCCGATCCTGCCGGGACTCGTGGAAGACGGAATGATCGCCGATCTTGACGGACTTGCGAACGCGATCCTGAAGTCTCTTTCGGACAACGGGATCAAAAAGGGGCAGGTGGCATTCACGCTGCTCTCCAAAAAGATCGCGCAGAAAGAGATCCAGCTTCCCTACGTGAAGGATGTCCGGAAGGTCGCGGATATGATCAACGCGAACCTGTCCGACTATTTTCCGATGGGGAATCTCGACGAATATGTGATCCGGTACAACATTCTGGACACGGTGGAGGTTGAAGACGAGAAGAAACTGGCGGTTCAGGTCTTCGCATTTCCGAAGCCCATGATCGAAAGCTACAAACAGCTGGCCGAGATGATCCGGATGCCGCTTTTTACCATCGATTATTATTACAATTCATTCTATCAGCTGCTGCGCAGGCAGATGAACACGACGGGCACCTCCCTGGCAATCCAGATGAGCCGCCACAATACTCAGGTGGCTATCATGAAGGGGCGGATCCAGCAGTTCAAGCGGCCCATCGCCTACGGAAGGTCGACCCTTGTGAGCAATCTGATGGAATACCGGAACATCGTGGAACAGGATGCGGAGATGGCCCTTACGGATCCGCTGTATCAGGAGCATATCCTGACTCCCTCCGAATTTCAGGAACTGATCCACAATTTTGCCATGTCCATTACAAGGGTCGTGGAATTCCATACGAGCCGTAATCCGAACACGAATGTGGAAAGCGTTAAACTCTTCGGAACCGGCACGGCGATCCCGAATTTCGCCGAGGCACTCGGACGGGAGCTCGGCATCGATATCGAACCGGTAAGGGAATTTGCGGGAATCAGACTGAACCGCAGGGTACAGAAAGACCTTTCCTATGAGCTTCTGCACTTTTATATGGCGAACATCGGGGTGCTCTTCGACTCCCTGGATGTGGATATCAAGGAAAAGAAAGAGAGCAGCTCCTTTACGACCCTGATGGTGCTTCTCATCGTGCTCGCCGCCCTCATAAATATCGGCGTATTTGTTTATTACAGGGTGGTGAAGCAGAATGAACTCCGGAACGAAGCGAAAAACCTTCAGAACAGCATCGACTCCCTCGCGATCGCTGAGCAGTTCTATCTCGGCCATGAAGCGATCCTCGAGGATTACAACGTGATCGAGGGCATCTATAAAGATACGCAGAGCAATACGGAGATGCTTCCGGTCTTCGTTGCGGACCTGGAAAAGACCATTCCCGCAACGGTGGGGATCAAGAAGATCACCGTCGAGGACGGCGAGGTCGGCATCGACGGATACTGCGGAGGCAAAGCGGCGCTGGCGGCCTTCGTGATCGAACTTAAGAAGCTCCCTTACGTGAGAAATGTCTATGTTTCCACGGCGAATGAAGAGACGACGGACTTAGGTTCCGTCAACACAAAGTTTGCCATGACCCTGGATTTTGTTTATATGACCGACGAGGAAGTCTACAAGGCGGAGGATTTTTCCGGCGAAGACGACTCCGACGATGACATCTACGGGGAGGATGACGGATTCTCCTATGATGATGAAGAAGATTACGAAGAAGAAAACTACGAGGACCTTGAAGAAGACCCGGGTTTGACCGACGACGGCGGGGAACTATCAACGGATGAAGGAGACAGCGGGGTATTCTGAGGAATAGCCCGGGATCGGGATGCAGATTTCGGAACGCGACAAAAAACTGATACTGATACTGATCTTCGTTGCGGTAGCGGTGCTTCCGTACTTTCTTATCACCCAGAAGGTGATCGACCGGAATAAAAAGCTGGCCGACGAGAATGCGAAGCTTAAAGACCGGAAGGAAGAACTTGAAGGCTACGCCTCGAATCAGGATCTTTATATCTCGGAATCGGAGGAGATGCTCGGCAAGGCCCAGACCATCATAGCACGGTTCCCCACCGATATCACCCAGGAGTCCATGCTGGTCTTCTATGATATGATCGAGCGCAACATCGCGGTGGAGTTCTACCAGACCGCTTTCGGCGAGGATCTTTCCGCACAGACGGTATCCGACGAGGAGAAACAGGAGATCCGGGCCGTTGAAGCGGAAACGGGGGAAGAGGATTCTTTCGAGGGGCATATCGAGAGCAATACCGAGGAGACGGCCGTGGCCGCGGATCTTATCCTGATAAAGACCATGACGAAGTTTTCCTACCGGGCGACCTATGAAGGCCTGAAGAAGTATCTGGATTATATCAGGAATTATCACAGCCGGAAGGTGATCACCGAGATAACCGCCGAATACAAGGACGGGACCGGCTTCATCGACGGCACCCTCGTTCTTGCGGAATACGCCTTAAAGGGAGGCGGAAGAGAAAACTATGAATTCAAACCGCCGGTTTACCGTCAGGGAAGCAGCAATGTCTTCCTTCAGTCCTCGGGACTTGACGCGGTGGAAGAAGCCGAACGCGATGAGGACTATATCGCGGACTTCGTGATCACGATGACCGGCCCGGGATCGGGAAAAGATACCTTTGTGGTCGGAAAGAACGCGGATGCGGAGGGCGATTCCTACGTCACCTCGGATAAGAACGGCGAAGAGGACATTACGATCACCTTTACGGGATCGGACGGGGAATATGATGCGGAATACAGTATCGGCAAAGAGAGCAACGCGGACGAACCCGTGCCTTTCCATACGGAGAACGTGATCTATCTTGATATCATGAGTTCCCCGAGAGAGGATCCGGAGGATAAGGTTCAGGGTTCGATCACCATTGTAAACGCATCGGACATCAAGGTGATCGTCCGCATCAAGAATGATCCCGCACCTCCCGACCAGAGGGTAAGGCTTGCGGGAAATACCGGAAAGATTGAGGTGAAGAGCGAGTAATGAAGAAGGGCCTCAACATTTCCGAACGGGATAAAAAACTGATCCTTCTGCTGATCCTGGTCGCGGTGGCGGTGCTGCCTTATTTTCTGGTCACCCAGAAGGTGATCGAAAAGAACAGGGTGCTTGCTTCGGAGAACGCGAAACTAAAGGACCGGAAGACCGAACTTGAGGGCTATGCCGCAAGCCAGGAGACATATATTTCGGAATCCGAGGAAATGCTGGAAAAGACGAGAACGTATCTTGGCCGGTTTCCTTCCGATTACACTCAGGAATCGGAACTGGTATTGATGAACAGGGTCGAGACCAATATCGCAATCGAGCTCTATCAGACTGCCTTCGGAGAGGACATCGGGGCACAGATGACCTCGGAAGCCGAGGAAGAAGAGATCAAAGCGGTGGAAGAAGAGACCGGTGAGGAATCGGATGACGGGCACGTGGTAAGCACGCTGGAGACCGAGAAAGTGGCCGCGGATCTGACCCGGCTCAAGGCATCCACTAAGTATTCCTACCGCGCTTCCTATGAAGGCCTGAAGAAGTTCCTTGACTATATCAAACATTACCGGGACAGGATGGTGATCAGCGAACTTACCGGCGAGCTCAAGGAGGGGACCGGTTTCATCGAGGGAACCTTTAAACTGGATCAGTACGCTCTTATGGGAGACGGCCGCGACAATTTCAACTTTACGCCGCCTCAGTACCGAAAAGGCACCGAAAATGTCTTTTTCCAGTCCTCGGGGCTGGAGGAACGGGATCCGGACGCGGAAGCCACAGCCTATACTTCGGACTTTTTCCTGCTGGTGAACCAGCCGGGAGCGGATATGGACGCGGTGATCGTGGGACAGACCTCGGATACCTCGAGAGACACCTATGTGACAAATGATGTGAACGCATCTCATTCCGTCGTGATCACCTTTGCGGGAGAAGACGGGGATTATGAAGCCTTCTATACCATCGACGGGAAATCCGAAGAGGCGGAAACGGTTCCCTTTACCGCGACGGACGACATCCGGTTCGCCATTATGAGTTCAAGCCGGGCGGACGGGGATGATGCCGTTACGGTGGATGTGAAGATCAACAACGATACGGATCTTTCCGTTACCTGTACCGTGAGTTTTGACGATGAACGCGATCCGAGGATCACGACGGGTTATACGGGAGACGTTTCTGTCCGATAAATATATTGTAAAGTGTAAACAGGGGTCGTAAGTCACTTGCCGAGACGGTTTTCCGGGAGGGAAGTGGCCTTTGGGCTCTTATTCGCATAGAAAAAAACAGGGAACGGATATGCGGCAAAAGATCACGGATCCAAAACTGAAGGGCAAAATGACCGGGAACGGCGGCTTCACTCTTGTGGAGGTGCTGGTATGCCTTGCGCTGATCGCGGTCATTTCCGTACCGGTGATGTATACGATCCGGCATTCGTCCAGACTGAATTTCGAGGCCCATGAGACACAGATGCTGTCCGATGCGGCTCAGGAAGAGATCGAAAAGATCAAGTCCACATCCATCGACGATTATATCAACCGTGTGATCGCTTCCGATTCGGATTACAGTGTCGAGAGCCTGGACTCCATCGAAGCCATGGCCCCCGAACAGCATGATGACGCAGCGGCGGCGGCAACGGCTCTTGCCGGGGAGGGCTACGACGCTTCCCTTACGGATCCCATGTTCTTTAAGAAGGCGATTTCCGTAAGCGGCCGGGATTACGAAATGGTGATCTCCATCGAACCCGCAAGGTACAGCGACAAGACCGCGACGAATGCGGCCAATGTAAATGTGGAGGATCTCCTTGAGGCATTTGATGCGGATTCTTCAAAATATCCCCTGATCCGGGATGAACTTGCAAAATATGAGACCGAGAAGCTTCTTTCGGACGGAGGCGTCAGCTTTTACAGCTGCGAGATCCTGGAAGCGCTTTATAACCGGCTGGTGATGGAACGGGTCTATACCGCCGATTCCGGCGCCGCCAAAAAAGCGGCTCTGGAAGCCATCGCGGACAAGTGCACGAAGGATGTCGACATCACGGTCACGGAATCGAAGAACCCTTCGGACGAGCATCAGTTTGAGGTACGGATGAGCGCGGAGGTGACCTATACCTGCAATTATACGGACTCTTACGGCAATCCCGGGACCGCGTCCTATACCTATACCGTTTATGACAATACCTTTGCCTATGAGACGGAATCCTATTCGAAGGCTTTTGATGAAGGAATGAATTATATCCCCGACGGGGAACATGCCTATGCCTTCATTTTCGCAAGCGCCTTTGAACCTCTCGCGATCCCGTCCCCTTCGGCGGGAGCGGGTGCCCATGCGGTCAACAATATTTCGATCGTACGGAACGGGGACACCGGCCTTCCGCTGGACATCATCCTTGTCCGGACCAGAGCTGCGGATCCCGCGACCACGGAATACAATTTCGATTCCGTAACGGTGGGCGGCTCGTCCTATATGGTCCTCAACGGCGCAGCCCCTCTCGGAGAGGCGACGATCAGCGGCGGAACCTTCTATACGAACATCAAGGATACCGCCTTTTTGCCCACCGTCACCGGCGGTACCGTCGGGATCGGAAAGAAGAAGACACGAAGCTGCTATATCAGCGTCGGGATCTACAGCAATAACGGCGGGACCTACGAAAGGGAAGCCTTCGTGGAATCCGCGAAAGTGGAAAGATAACGGGTACTGTTTATGCTGAAAAGAATGCTCTCATTCAAAAAGCATATGTCCTTCGGAAGACTGAAGGAGCAAAAAGACAAAGGAAGCGGGCTGATCACGACCCTGGTGGGCGTGAGCTTTATCCTGATCCTTGCCGCCATCATCATGACGGTAAGCTTCGCCAATGTCCAGATGAAGCAGATCAGCTACCGGAACAGGAAGAATTTCTACGAGAATGAGACCGGCCTGAATGATATCTACTCCGGAATGGGAAGAGATGTCACGAAACGCCTGACCGAGGCCTACAGCGAGATCCTCTCCCAGATCAATACGGAAGATCCGGATGCCGATCCCTTAAGGGCCGATGAGCAGAATAAGTACTATGCCCGTTTTGCGGGGAGATTCCATAAAAAACTGGATCTTCTTTTCGCGGGACGCGCCCTTTCGGATCTTCACACGGAGATCTCCCCCACGGAGAATACGGATGTTTATACGAATGTGATGGGACTTCTCGGCGGCTATATCACGGATGCTTCGAATACGAAGGTTCTGGATGTGAAAGCCATCGACAAGGATGCGGAAGGCGTAGCCCTTACGAAATATGTTCTGGAGGACGTGACGATCGATTATATCGAAAACCGGGACGGCGGCGCGGATCCCGATGCCAATGCCAACCGGTTCCGTTCCGTCGTAACGACGGACATCGTGATCGAAGTGCCCTATATCTTTTTCTTCAACGATTTTTCCCGCGTGGCGGACTTCGCGATGATCGCAAACAAGGGCGTTTATTTCCGCGGCGCGGATTATACCATCGACGGGAGCGTCTATGCCGGGATCCATGAGGGCGTGGTGTCGGGATCGGTGGTCCGGGACTTTTCCGGCTTTGACGCCAGTTATAACGGCTATCAGTACGGCGCTCTGGGGGATGATTTCTATGACGGAATGAACCTTTACGGAAGCACCGTGACGGTAAGGAGCGGACAGGTGATTTCGAAGGGGGATATCAATCTTTGCGAATCCACGCTTCAGACGGATCCTTCCGCAAGTTCCGGATCTTCCGGTGCGGGGATCTCCGTATGGGCCGAGAACATAAGGACCGTGGAAGACGCAAACGCCGTAAGCGGCCATTCCCGTTTCTCCTATCTTTCCGAGAGCCCGGATCCCGGCCGGACGAAGAGCAGGATCGACATGAACGCGGATTTCTATGTGGCGGATGACCTGGAACTCTCCTCGGAAGAGTGCGAAGTGATCCTTGGGGGAAACTATTACGGATATAATTTCAACAACGGCGGCACGGTGAATTATGATACGAAGGAGACGGATGCGATAAGGGCAAAATACGGCGGTACCGTGGAGCATACGACGAGTTCCTCCATCGTGGTGAACGCAAATGCGAGCAGGCTGGATATCAGCCGGCTGAACTCGCTTCTCCTCTCGGGACTTGCCTCCATTGACGCCTCGGATCCAACCGTGCGTTTTTCGGACGCTTCGAAGTCCGTTTCGGAGTATAAGACGGGAGAATCCCTGGCCGCAAGATACAACCAGATGCTGTATCTCGCACCGGAAAGGATCATGCTGAGCCAGAATCCGAAGATCAACGGGCCCACCGTCCTTACGGCCGATGTGCTGCAGAATATCTGCCCGCCGAAGGGGACTCTGCTGGATCCTGCGGAGCCTTTAAGGGATACCTGGTTCGGCTGGGATTATGTGAATGAAACGATCCCGGTAAAGGCCGTAGCGGTGAACCTGAACGGCTCGACGGTAGTCTATTATATGCTGAATTTCGAGTCCGAGACCAAAAAGAGCGAGTATCTGAAATTTGTCATGGAAGCGGATCCTGCTTCCGCCGATGATAAGGTACAGCAGGCGGCCGCCTTAAGAACCGGTACCGTGGATCCCCGGATCGCGGGAATGGGACTCAACGGGAATATCGTGATCGATGCTCCGAGCACGAGCATTGTTACCAACGGCTATCTTTCCCAGGGCGGCACCCAGGCAAATACGAATATGGGGAGTGCCGTTACCGTGGCGGTAAGCTCAAGGAGCATGGGGGATCAGTACGGAAATCTTGTAAAGTATCTGAGTCCTCTTGATACCTTAAGCCCCGAAGAACGTGCGATCGCCACTGCCCTTACGGAAGACCGTCTGCCGGCGGAACTCTTTATCAGTTATGCCGCTTCGGATTATGCCGGGAATCCGCTCTGGTCGGGCGTGACCTCGAGCTGCCGGAGCCTTCGATCCGGGAACGTGGTGATCATCAACAACTCCGCCGATGATCCGGTCGGCCTTTCTTCCGTATTTACGCCGGAAGTTCAGGCAAAGGTGGCCGCTGACGGCATATTCCACGGGATCGTGATCGCAAACGGCAATATCAGCATTGACTGCTCCGTGGACGGACTCGTGATCTCGAGCGGCAAGATCCTGCTTACGGGAGGGCCCCATACTCTTACGGCAAACAGTGCCCTCGTGAATTCGATCATATCCGAGGAACAGAAGAATCTGGTCAGCATATCCGTGACCGATACGGCATATATGCAGGGACTGGCAAGCTATTATTTCCAGGATACCCATTCCTTTGTTTCGGAGGCGGCCGATACCTTCATCGATACGGAGAACCGTATCCTGAGCACGAACTATACGGACTATATCTACTTCAGAAACTGGCGGAAAGGCGAATGACAATGACGGGAAAGCATTCCTTCCAACCGGATAACAGAGGTCTTTCCCTGGTGGAGCTTCTCGTGGTCATCGCGATCATGTCCGTTCTCACCGGTGTGGCGGGGATGTCGATCTATCTGGCAGCCAGCAGGAACTGCGAAAAATGTGCGAAAGAGATCGATACGCTGCTGGAAAGAGCGAGAATGTTTGCCATGTCGAAGGACGCGGGAAGCGGAAACTATATGCTCCACATCGACCTGAAGGACGGGGGCGCCTACGGCCTGAATACTTCCCATATGGATGTGGCTGATGAAACGAAAAAGCTTCAGAAGAATGTGACCATCGAGGTTTTCGAGACCGCCGCGGACGGCACGGACTCTTCGGCGGGAGACATTACTTCCGTGGGGATCCGGTTCGATCCTTCCACAGGGAAGGTGGCCGAGGTGACCTATGACGGAGCCGCTTCGGATCCCGAAGTGCTGAAACTGAAATGCAGCCATGATGACCGCACGGTCACGGTGGTGCTGGTAAAGAATACCGGAAAGCATTTTGTATCCTATGAATGAGAAGAGCAGCCTGAAACTGAATAACCGGGGTCTTTCCCTTGTGGAGCTTCTGGTGGCGCTGGGAGTATCCCTTATCGTGCTGACGATGCTTTCGGCCCTGATCTTTTATGTACTGAAGGCTTCGGGGCGCACCAACGCCAACGTGCTCGTTCAGAACGAGTCCCAGACCACCACGAATCTCATTACGGATGAGATCATGGACAGTACGGGACTGATCCTTGAGGACTCCAGGCCCGGGGATCCGGACGCGATGCGGGCGGTGCTTCTCGGGACCCTGACCGTAAATACCGGAGTGGCGGTCCCTACCGGCTCCTTCATCGGGGATGCCATCGTCTACAATCCCTCCTGGGATCCTGACGATCCGGCCGCTCAGGAAAGAAAGCTTTATCTGATCACCTTTCCGGAGACGGCGCCGCTTTCCGTTACGGGCTTTTCCCCTTTATCCGCCCCTTCCGGCGCGTCTCTCCGGGACCGGACGGAGGCGGGAGCGGCGAAGAAGGCTCTTGAACTTGTGAAGGAGAAATTCGGTGATACTCCGGGAGCCGGCTATCTTGACCGGAACGCGCGCCTTGTATATCTGATGGGAGAGCATGTGACCGGGTTTTATCTCTATGCCGGTCGGGACGTATCCGGTACCTATGAACCGGTGAACGGAAATATCTTTCCGGACAAGAACACAAAGTATGTGGATCCCACCGATCCGCTGGAGGCCGACGGGGTGACCCCGAAGACCGCGGAACGGTATTATTATACGGAGCCCCTGACCTTAAGCCTTGAGATGGACTTTGCATATGAATACGGCGGCGCATCTCCGGCAGAGCGGCATGTGAAGGACGCCGTGACCATCCGGAACCGGAGCGACGCGATCTATTATGACAACGGATCCGGTATGATTAAGTACTATCTGCAGAGCAAAAACAGATGATCGTGAAGAGGGTTTATGAAAACCGGGATTTAAGGAAGTGAGGATGCAGGTATGAGGAAAAAGACGATTCTGAGAATACTGTCCTTTGTTTTGACCGGAATACTGGGTTTCGGTCTTGTTCTTGATACATTTTCCGGAGTGACGGCCCATGCGGGCGTAAGGAGCAACGCCGATGACGTAGGCATCGCGGGCGGCCAGCATTTCGAAGACTTCTTCGTTTCCGGAGATGATGTGCATGTAAATCCTTCGAACCGTTCCCGGTTCAAGATCATCGAGGTGATCCCCCATCCCATCTGCTCCGTGTTCCCGCTGCTCGTGAACTGGGGCTCCAAAGAGAGCTATGACGAGCACGTGCCCGTGATCGGATACGAGGGGGAGAGGTATTTCGCGGTGACCAACGGAACGAACATCTCGAAATACGGGATCTCCATAAATATGAACAACCCGAGAAAATATACGGAGCTCGACGATTATTCGGCCCCCATGGATCAGAACTATCAATGGGGCTGGGGGAGCGGCGTCGGCTACTGGCGTGAATTCAACAATTCTTCGGAGGGACCCTCCGCCGGATATTTCGAGTTCGTGGGACAGGGCAAGGGCCTTTACAAGATCAATCTGAACAGCCGGACGGACAGCAAAAACCCGGGGTCCGGCCAGAGAGGGATCATGTACAATCTGCAGTGCCTGAACAGGGACGGCTCCGAGAGTCCGAAGGGCAATCTGGAGGTGAACAATCCTCTCTATTACATTAAGAACGGAGCCTCCGCGAACGGCGCGGTGACAAACTTCTCGCAGGCCACCGCCAACAATTACGAACTGAAGTTCCTGCCCGTTACTTCCGGAACTTCTTCCTACGGCGAGAAATACAAGGTACAGAAGATCGAGCATTCGGGGACGGATTTCAAATATGATTACAAGGCGTATCTGACCGGAAGCGCGGCGGAATGGACCTACGGCTTTGCCTATTCGCCAAACGGGAATTATTCGCTGCCCGAGGCATCTAAGATCGTGGAAGAGGTCTATTTTGAGACCTCGGCTGCCACCTATCGCGGCGGGGATTATTATATCCTCGACAAAAACGGCAATTACGAGCTCTATACGAACCAGAAGCTCTCGAATTCCGTATCAAAGATCTACCGGATAAAGCCCGAGGACTTCAAAAAGGCCGACGGCGGAAAATATATGCTGAAGCCCGCCGGTGTGACGGGGCTCATCAACGGAACCTATACCTCGCCTCTTGCGGACAGGATCGCTTTCGAATACACGGCGGGGCAGGGCAATTACGACCTTACCTTCCTCTGCTATGAAGACCGTACCCATACCTCGAGCGGATATAAGGGTACCGCTTATAAGGCCGAGATCACGAAGGTCATATCGGGAGGCGGAAAATACCGTCTTGCAAGTTCCGCGAACAACGCGAACAATCTCTATAAGTCAGCCTCCGCGGGAGACTATGCACAGGTGGTGGAAAAGATCTCTTTCCAGGGAATCGATCAGAACGCCAACGGCGCGCAGAACGGGGATGCCTACAGTTATGATACGGCCTGGATCTTCCACCCGTATCAGGACGGTGATGAGGAAGGGGTTACCCAGTTAAGGGATGTTCCGACAAACCTTTCAAACTGCAGAGCCGGAACCGATCCCACCAGGATCTATGTGAACAATACTCAGTACCGGATGAAGAGCCGCTACTGCATTTTCGGCTTTGAAAACAATGACTGGCTGAAGCTCCTGATGCTCCGGAGCAACGGGGATGATACCGCATCCCTTGCCTGGCAGGACTATGTAGGCGGGAGCTCGGCCGAGGAGATCACGGCGAGGTATGCTTCAACCCTTGCGGAGATGAATTATCAGATCGACATTACCCAGTGCCTGCCGGAGGAACTCACCCCCGAGCAGGTGGCTGAGGCAGATCTTATCTATGTCTGCGACGAGGTGGGCATATACGGATTCAAGGACAGCCCGACCCTCTGGAATTCCATCATCGATTACCGGATCAGGTCGGACGGGGATGTATACTGGAACGGCCGCCCCATCAGCAGCTATAAGTTAAGCTCCATGCAGCAGCTGACCAATATGGGCTTCTTAAAGAACAACCGCCAGTTCCGGGCGGATACGGTGCTTGCGATCTACAAGCACGCGGTATTCCGGCAGGATACCGCCCTCATCCTCACGAACCGGCTGGACGATTATGACGCCCTTGACAACAACAACGCGAAACTGATGGCCATGATCGAATGCCTCGACAATAATAAGGATTTTGCTTATTTCATCGACGATCCCGAGTATGATGTATATAAGGAAGGATGTCCGACGGATGTGGAGGGCTTAAGCGTGATCCATCCGGATCTTTCCATCACCGTCTATAAGAACAACGGAAGCTGGGGCGGCGGAATCTACAACTGGACGAAGAAGAAGCAGTATATCCATTATCAGAAGGAAGGTCTCGGAAATGAGATCACCGGGACCACCACCAATACCTGGCTGGATGATTACTTTATCCGCTATATCGATGTATCTCCGCGCTATGAGGACAGTGCCTGGGGCTCTGACGGGAATCAGTATTACAATATGATCATCAACAGCGGCGGCAGAAATCTGTTCAAGGAGCACAAGGTGAATCAGCAGCCGATGAAGGCCTATGATTCGACCCTCACGAGAGATTATTATATCGGAAACGCGAACGTACAGGCGGGGTGCACCTGGTACATCCCCTGGGACGGCTGGAATTTCCTGGCCGGCAATTCCTTCGAACGCACAAGGGAGATCTGGACGATCCTCCACAATAAGAAGCCGAAATCCGCGGAGGTGGCCCCCGAACTCTATATCAAGGATTATGACCATTACGTGCGCGATGACGACGAAGGCTCCATCACCAGAAACTATTTCTTCTATGTGGATGCCTACGCGGCTTCCGCGGCCGATTTCCAGGTGAAATACTACGTGAAATGGTCGCCTGAGGGGATGAACCGCTCTTCGGTGCCGGATCTTTCCGCCATCGAAGTCCAGAATGATGCACGGGGTACGGATGCCTACACTTCGGCCGTGACGCATGCCTATGCCGGAGGCGCGCTGGACTATAAAACGGAGGCGGACGGGCCGGACAATACGGCACAGTTCCCGAATGTCTTCCTTACGAACCAGTCGGATCCCGACAGCTGGAATGATTCCACCACGGTAAAAGCCTATATCATGAGGGCCGTGGATGTAAACGGAGGCTATGATGAGGTCGCGATCTATTTCATCATCCGGCCGGAATTCATGCTGAACTAGGACAAAGATCCCGCTAAAAGAATATCCTCAATGATCGCCCGTGCCCGAAAGGCCGGGCGATTATTTAAGGTTTCGGAAGCCTTGACAAACCCCGTTTTGATAGAGTATATATTTTACTTATGAGAAAAGACGGCAAAAAAGCCGCGATTATGAATGGTGGGGATTAGTGGTTATGGCAAAGAATCTGGTCATTGTGGAGTCGCCTGCGAAGGTGCATACGATCAAGAAATTTCTGGGGAGCAGTTATGAGGTCCTTGCGAGTCAGGGACACGTAAGGGATCTTCCCAAGTCCCAGATGGGCGTGGATGTCGAAAACGGCTTTGAGCCGAAATACATCACGATCCGCGGTAAGGGAGACCTTCTTTCCTCTCTCCGGAAGGAAGTAAAAAAAGCGGATACGATCTATCTTGCTACGGACCCTGACCGCGAAGGCGAGGCGATCTCCTGGCATCTTACGAAAGCCATCAATATGGATGACAAAAAGGTGAAGAGGATCACCTTCAACGAGATCACGAAGGGCGCCGTTAAGGAAGCCCTGAAGCGGCCGCGGGACATCGATATGAATCTCGTGGATGCCCAGCAGGCCAGGAGAGTGCTTGACCGCGTGGTGGGCTACCGGATCTCGCCGATCCTCTGGGCGAAGGTAAAACGCGGGCTCTCCGCCGGAAGAGTGCAGTCCGTGGCCCTTCGGATCATCTGTGACAGGGAGAACGAGATTGCGGCTTTTGTGCCGGAAGAATACTGGACCATCGAGGCATCTCTTACTTCAAAAAATCAGAAAAAACCCATTATCGCAAAATATTACGGGGAAGGGGACCGGAAAGTTTCCGTGACCTCAAAGGAACAGGCGGACAGGATCGTTTCGGAAGCGAAGAAAGAAGCCTTCCGGGTATCCGAGGTGAAGACCGGCGTCCGCACGAGAAAAGCCCCGCTTCCCTTTACCACCTCCACGCTTCAGCAGGAGGCTTCGAGAGTACTCAATTTCACGACCCAGAAGACCATGCGGATCGCCCAGCAGCTTTATGAAGGCGTGGCGGTGAAAGGGCACGGCACGGTAGGTCTCATTTCCTACCTTCGTACGGATTCCACGAGGATATCCGCGGATGCCGAGGCTATGGCCGAAAACTATATCCGGTCTCATTACGGCGAAAAATATGCAGCAAAGACCGTCAGGACCGGCAAAGATGACAAAAAGATCCAGGACGCCCACGAAGCGATCCGTCCTACGGATCTTGATCTGGATCCGGTCACCATCAAGGACTCCCTCTCCAGAGATCAGCTTCGCCTCTATCAGCTGATCTACCGCCGGTTCCTTGCGAGCCGGATGGAGAACGCGAAGTTCGAGACCACCGCGGTGGACATCGACGCCGGGAAGCACCGGTTCACGGTATCCGCATCCAAGGTGATCTTTGACGGATTCATGTGCGTATATACCCAGGAGGAAAAGGAAGAAGCGAACACGCTGACCTCCTCGCTCGATGAAGGGGATGTGCTGGATCTTTCCGGGATCGAGGGAACGCAGCATTTTACGGAACCGAAGCCGCATTATACGGAGGCTTCCCTTGTAAAGGCGCTGGAGGAACTTGGGATCGGACGTCCGAGTACCTACGCGCCCACCATCGGAGTCCTTCTTAACCGCCGCTATGTGGCGAAAGAGGGCAGAAACCTCTTCGTGACCGAGATCGGCGAAGTGGTGAACCAGATGATGGTGGAGGCCTTTCCCGAAATCGTGGATGTGAATTTTACGGCCAATATGGAGGCTCTTCTCGACGGGGTCGAGGAGGGGAGCGTCAAGTGGAAGACGATCATCGAGAATTTCTATCCGGATCTTGATTCCGCGGCGAAAAAAGCGGAAAGTGAACTGGGAGAGGTTAAGATTGCGGACGAACTGTCCGATGAAATATGTGAGATGTGCGGACGCCGCATGGTGATCAAATAC
>JAILLW010000038.1 GCA_024692955.1 Lachnospiraceae bacterium
TTGGAATAATGGCCGACCGTCCCTCCGACGACCGCATATTGCGGGGAGCTGGCGGGAGATGCGATCGACGTTCCGACCGTCCCTTCCGGAGCGTTAAAAAGATCGGAATCCATTACTTTAAGCGTTCGATCTTCCACCGTATCGATCACGGACTCCGTGATCAGTTCCCCCTCAGAATCCGCAAGATAGAAATCTTGCGCGGTTCCCGAAAGGCCTTTCCTTAAATACGATCTTGTATAATCCGGATCTCCCGGAATGCTGAACTGCTTGGGTTCCGTCAGCTGGATCCTGCCTCCCTGAAATCCGCAGGCCGGACCGTGTAAGGTGATCTTTCCCGCGGTTTGCTTCACGTCGAGCCATCCGCTAATCGCGTTGCCGCCGTTACCGGAGGTCAGGGTCACCTCTCCCGATCCGCTCGCGCGTAACGTATCAAGTGCCGTTCCCGTTACGGCTATGCTGATGTTTCCCGACGTTTCGGCATACAGTGTAGCGGCGCCGATCCCGGCGTTTTCGCTGCTAAGATTCATGGAGAGATTCGCGTCGTTTTTCACATAAACGTAACTGCTGCTTCCAAAGCCGCTGATCCGGTTGGTGGAGCCGCCGTTTATTCTCACGGTACCGCCCAGAATTTCGGTAGTTCCCTGACCTTGATAATTTGAATTCGTTGACATGCGGATCAGTCCGTATTCATTATCCGGGTTTTTCCCGCCCGTCAGATTGACATTCAGGATGGCTGTCGTAGCTCCTTGTGCCTTATCGATCAAAAGTCTGTCATTGCCGCTTCCTCTTACCGCGATCGCGTACTCACCGGTTCCTCCGACCGCGGGTACCGTGATCGTATTGGTCCCGTTTAACAGGATCTTAAGTGCGCCATCCGAAGTAATGGAGGATCCGTTGTAATTATTCAGGGTCAGCGTACCTTTTCCATCATAGGAATACCCCGTTCCGGTATGGCTTTCCTTCCGGTTGATCTCATCCGATCCGACCGTGATATAACGCGGAAGTTCGACGATCGCGCCGTACGCGACGGTGAATTCACAGACATTTGAGGAATCATATCTGTCATATGCTTCCACAATGACACTTCCCGCCGCCGATGCCTCTTTCGGTGTACCCGTGATCTCTCCGGTATACTGATCGATCGTAAGCCCCGAAGGAAGCGTGTTCCCTTCCGCCTCTTTCAGCCTGAACCAGGCAATATCATTGGAATAATGGCCGACCGTCCCTCCGACGACCGCATATTGCGGGGAGCTGGCGGGAGATGCGATCGACGTTCCGACCGTCCCTTCCGGAGCGTTAAAAAGATCGGAATCCATTACCTTAAGCGTTCGGTCTTCCACCGTATCGATCACGGACTGCGTGATCAGTTCCCCCTCAGAATCTACAAGATAGAATTTTTTCGCGGTTCCCGAAAGGCCCGGCCTGTCATACAATCTGGTATAATCCGGATTTCCCGGAATGATGAACTGCTTGGGTTCCGTCAGCTGGATCATATTGCCCAGAGATCCGCAGACCGGACCGTTTAAGGTGATCTTTCCCGCGTTTTGGCCCACGTCGAGCCAGCCGTTGATCGCGTTACAGTTATTACCGGAGGTCAGGGTGATCTCTCCCGATCCGCTCGCATGTAACGTATCAAGTGCCGTTCCCGTTACGGATATGCTGACAGTTCCCGAAGTATTGGCACGCAGCGTATCAGCACCGATCCCGGCGTTTTCACTGCTAAGATCCATGGAGAGATTCGCGTCGTTATTCACAGAAACGATACCGCTGCTTCCAAAGCCGCTGATCCTCCCGGTGGAGGTGCCGCTTATGTTCACGGTACCGCCCAGGATTTCGGTAGTTCCCTGACTTTGGTATAGTGCATATGTTGATATGCGGATCAGCCCATTGTCATTATCCGTGTTTTGCCCGCCCGTCAGATTGACATTCAGAATGGCTGTCGATGCTCCTTGTGCCTTATCAATCTTAAGCTTATCACCGCTGCTTCCCTTTACCGCGATCGCGTACTCACCTGTCCCTCCGACCGCAGGTACCGTGATTGTATTGGTACCGCTTAAAAGGATCGTGAGGCCGCCGCCCTGCGCGTAGATCTCACTTCCGTTAAAGCCGCTCAGGGTCAGTGCATTGTGTTCAATATCGTACGACCAGCCGCTTCCGCCAAGATGTTCCGGATCGACCAATACTCTGCCGGCTTCATCGTGATCCGCCCTGTCGTTGACATACAGACTGACCGGCATGGCAGGATCCCCAAGTGCATCTTCCTGCCCGTCTTCCTCATCATCGCCGGTCCCGTCGGTCTCCTCACGGGGGATGATCGCATCGGATTCCTCCCCGGACAGGATCTCATCGGTTTCCTCCCCGGACAGGATCTCATCGGTTTCCTCTTCGGGCAGGATCTCACCGGTCTCCTCCGCGGGCCCGATCTCCTCGGGATTCCTGACTCCGGCAGCATAGGCCTCTGACGGCATAACCGTCAGCATCATAACTGTCGCAAGCAGCGACGCAAGGATTGTCTTCCGTATCGATCTTTTCATCATCTTCCTCCTGTCTTTCCCGTGACCGGCATCATTAAGCTTCTTCATATGTACATCCGTGCAATGAGCAAAGCGGCTCATTCTCTCGAACAGGTTTCGGTACTATTTTACACCATATCCCGCGCACAAAAAAGCAGAAGAACGAAAGAAGAGGGTCCGTGCCGACCCTCCTCTTTCATCCGTATTCAGTTTTCATTCCCGCTATAGCGTGACACCGTCTTTAAAAATGGCTATCTCCCGATATCCGTTTATCTCCTGTCCGGTCTTTTTGCCGCCGGCCACGGCCAAAGCAAGATCAAGGAGCCTCTCTCCCGCTTCGTCAAGCGTCTCCGTTCCGTCCGCGACCGTTCCCGCATTAAAATCGATCCAGTCCCGCTTCCTCCGGAAGAGTTCGGTATTTGTGGAGATCCTGACTGTCGGTACGGGCGCTCCGAAAGGCGTTCCCCTGCCGGTGGTAAAAAGGATCATATGCGCTCCGGCAGCGGTAAGATCGGTGGTTGATACCATATCATTTCCGGGACCGGACAGCAGTGACAGCCCTTTCATCTTTACAGGATCCGCATACCCGAGGACATCAACTATCTGCGCATTTCCGCCCTTCTGTACGCATCCGCATGACTTGTCTTCAAGAGTGGTAATCCCGCCTGCCTTGTTTCCGGGGCTGGGATTCTCATATACGGGCTGTCCGTGATCCGTATAATACTTTTTAAAACCGTTGACCATGGCAACAGCCCTGTCAAAGGTATCCCTGTCTTTGCATCTGTTGAACAGTATGGTTTCTGCCCCGAACATTTCCGGAACTTCGGTAAGAACCGTTGATCCTCCCATGGATATGAGAAGGTCGGAGAATCTCCCAACCGCGGGATTGGCCGTGATCCCCGACAGGCCGTCGGAGCCGCCGCACTTCAGGCCCACGATCAGTTCCGATGCATCCGTTTCCTCCCTTACGGCTTTGGAGGCATATGAAGCCAGTTCTTCAAGCAGCCTGCTCCCTTCGCCGATCTCATCCTCAACATTCTGGCAGGTAAGAAACCTGACCCGGTCCTCTTCCCACTGCCCGAGCTCATTCTTAAACTGTTCAACGGTCAGATTCTCGCATCCCAGAGACAGCACCAGCACTCCTCCGGCATTCGGGTGTCCGGCCAGAGCTGTCAGAACTTTTCTCGTGGTGTTATGATCATCTCCTGTCTGGGAGCATCCGTACGGATGAGTAAAGGCATATATTCCGTCTATACTGCCTCTCGCAAGATGCCGGTTTTCACGGGCCAGTCTCCTTGCGATCTCATTGACACATCCGACCGTGGGTATGATCCATATCTCATTTCTGATCCCCGTTCTTCCGCCCTGTCTTTTATATCCCATAAAGGTCCGGGCTTTATGCGGCGGGAGGGAGCACCTCACCGGATCATATATATATTCATTCGATTCCGACAGATCTGTCATAACATTATGCAGATGAACTTTGCTGCCGGAGGATATATCCCCGGCAGCCCTTCCTATCGGACATCCGTACTTGATGATAAAGCTTCCTGCCCTGATATCACTCAGGGCTATTTTATGTCCTCTTTCTATATCCTCTTTGACAGTGATCTTTGTTCCGTCGGATCCTATGCTTTCTCCTGCGGATATATCCCTTAATGCCACTGCAACATTATCGTCCGGATGAATTCTGATATGATCCATTACTGATCTCCTTCATTGCTTCATACATGCCTTTATCATCGATCAGATCGAGGTCTTCCATGACCATATCTTTGAATCCGGGAAGCGTCCCGAGCGAGCCGCCCCACATCTTTTCGTTATCGATTATGGAATCGGCAAGCGTATGGAGGTCAGCTTCCCTGAGCTTATAGAATTCCTCCAGTACCCATCTGTCATCCTTAATGCTGAATTCTTTGCCGTTTCTTTGAGCTATAAGAACTCCGTCCCCAAGTTCCGTTCCCATGTGATAGAAGCAGAGAAAAGCCGCGAACGAAAACGTAAGGACCGGCGGCAGTTTGCCGTAATGCCGATAGTATTCAACAACCGTGGGAAGTACCCTCGCCTTCCATTTCGATGCGGAATTCAGAGAGATCGACAGAAGTTCGTGGTCGATAAAGGGATTGGAGAACCTGTCCGTTACCGCCCCGGCAAAAGCTTCAAGATCTTTTCTGTCAAGACCTTCGAGCACCGGGATGATCTCATCATAAAGGGCCCTGTTCATATAACCTCTTATGACCTCATCCTTCATACAGTCCCTTACTATATTCTGTCCGGAAAGGTATGCAGCCATGATCATTGATGTGTGGGCACCGTTAAGTATCCTGACCTTACGCTTTTTATACGGGTCGACATTGTCAACCACACGGATCGGAAGACCGGTCTTGTCAAGACCAAGCTCCTTTGCGATCGTCTGCGGCCCTTCGATGATCCATGTGCCGAACACTTCGCCCGTATCGATCAGCTTATCCTCATACCCCAGCTCCTCACAGATCTCTTTTGCCTCTGTCGCGGGATATCCCGGAACGATCCTGTCTACCAGCGTTGAGCAGAACACATTCTCTTTATTGACCCAGTCCGTGAATTCCCGCGGAAGGTTCCACTGCCTGATGTATTCGTTTACGCATCTTAAAAGCTCATCTCCGTTACGGTCTATCAGTTCACAGGAAAGAATGATAAAACCCGGAAGCCCGTTGCTGTATCTGGCATACAGAAAGCGTGTCAGTTTGGCGGGAAAAGACGATGCCGGTCTGTCGTCGAGGCCGCATGCCGGATCATATGCTATGCCCGCCTCGGTCGTATTGCTCACGATAAACCGAAGATCCGGATTCGCCGCACAGTCCATAAATGAGTCAAAATCCGAATAAGGACTGATGCATCTCGAAACACAGGATATCACTCTCTTGTTGTTGACTTTTTCTCCGTTCTCCTGCCCTCTTAAAAATAATGTATACAGCCCTTCCTGTTCATTGATCAGTTCCGACAGCCCCTTTTCGATCGGCTGGCAAAGTACCGCCTTTCCGTTAAATCCGGCCTTTTCGTTCAGTATATCCAGGAAATAATCGACGAAGGCCCTTAAGAAATTTCCTTCACCGAACTGAAGTACCCTTTCGGGCGCTTTTTTCAGCAGATAACCCTCATAGCCCTGCTCTTCGAGCAGTCCGTAACTTAATCTCTTCATTTTCCGCCCCCGCTTTCGTACTATATTCCGAAATACCTTTTGGCATTATAGTATGAGATCCCCGTAACGATCCTTTTCAGTGCCTTTTCATCATACGGATATTCACCGTTTTCAACCCACTCCCCGATCATATTGCACATGATCCGTCTGAAATAGTCATGTCTGGTGTAGGACAGAAAAGAACGTGAATCCGTCAGCATACCTATGAAATTGCCGAGCAGCGAAAGGTTGGCCAGTGATCTCATCTGAAGTTCCATTCCCGATCTGCTGTCATTAAACCACCATGCGGGTCCGTGCTGAATCTTTCCGGGAACCTCCGGAGACTGAAAGCATCCGAGTATGGTTCCTATCTGGTCGTAATCCGCGGGATTCAGTGAGAACAGGATGGTCTTCGGCAGTTCGTCCGTTCCGTCAAGCTCGGACAGCAGCATGGCGATGTTTTCGCCGCACGAACTGTTTGCGATCATATCGTATCCCGTATCGGGACCTTCTTTCCGGTACATCTTCGCGTTTACGTTTCGCAGACATGAATAGTGGAGTTCCATGGCGATTCCATACCTGCTGTATGCTCTGCCGAGAGCCGTAAGGAGAGCCGTCTGATAGCCTTCGGCTTCCCCGGCCGATACCGGTTCCCCGTTCATCGCTTTTTCAAATACCTTATCGCATTCTTCCATGGACGTTTTTCTGAACGGTACGTAATCAAGGCCATGGTCGGACGCCACGCACCCGTGAGAAGCAAAGTATTCGACCCTGTTTATGAGGGCATCGATCACATCCTGCGTGTTTTTAAGGCTTTCTTTTCCTGCCGCCCCGGCCAGGCTTTCCATATACTCCCTGAAGCCGGGCTTATGAATGTTGATCGCCCGGTCAGGCCTGAAGGATGGCCGGACCAGAAAATCCACACTTTTGTCCGCTGCGATCTTTTCATGCCAGATAAGAGTGTCTGTCGGATCATCCGTCGTTCCCACATACGCAACATTACTGCTCCTTATTATTCCTCTGACTGTCAGATCATCCGAGTTTTTGAGCATATCGTTGCACTTATTCCAAATGTCTTCTGCATTATCCGCATTCAGAGGCTCATTTATGCCGAAGTATTTTTTCAGTTCCAGATGACACCAGTGATACATGGGGTTTCCTGCAGCCATACTCAGCGTATCCGCAAACCCCTTAAACCTCTTAAGCTCATCCTCTCTTCCGGTAACCGTGTCCTCATCCATTCCATTGGATCTCATGAGTCTCCATTTATAATGATCTCCAAAACAGGAACCGTCCTTCTGCCTTCCTCCGAACCACAGATCTCCAAGGCTGTCAAATCTCCTGTCCTCATAGATCTCTTTGGGAGATATGTGGCAATGATAATCGATGATCGGAAGATCCCGGGCATAATCAAAATACAGATGCTTCGCGGTTTCACTGCCAAGTATAAAATCATCATCCATAAATTTCTTCATCAGGAATGCGCCCCCTGCGCTCTTACAATGTTGCCCTCATCATATCTCTTACCAGTCCGGCAACATCTTCTCCGGACGGGTTTGCTCCTTTGACCAGCGGATCATGCATGAACGCTTCGATGACCAGATTCTCATCCCTGTTCATTGATGCCTTCAGGATCCTCTCATGATTGTCAATATGGGGCATAATCAGTTCCCTGACATTGTCCGGCATGGCTCCGGCAAATACCGGTCTTATCGAATCCCTCCCGAATACCGCGTTGATCTCTACCACCGCATCTTTCGGCAGATTCGGTATATAAAGACCCGTATTGGGAATATTGACATTGCTGATCACCCGGGTCAGACCGCAAAGGGCCCTGATCAGAAGTATTCCTTCCTCGCCGGTCGGCTCGAGCTTTATCTTCTCGTCGCCCCTTACGAGCCTTTTTGATTTTTCCAGTCTCTCCTTCAGATCCTCCTTGCGCCATCTTACACTGGTCAGTTCAAAGTCCCAGCTCTTTACCGTTTCCGGATCCTTAAGATACATATCTCCGGGCATGAACTCTGCCAGATGCCTGTCTCCCGCCGCCGCGATCAGTCCGTATCTGTTAAAAAGATCCATCTTTACTCTGTGCCTGCAGGCAAAGCAGGAATTCGCCCAATTGGTATCGCGTTCGTCAAGGCCTTCATCAAAATGTTCATCAATATATTCCCTGTATACCGGAAAAAGGTCGATCCCCTTATAGGAAGCATAATCAAACCAGGTAAAATGATTGATCCCCATTACGTTGACTTCGATCTCATGCCTGTCTATATCCGGCAGGCCCAGCTTCATGCCGAGTATCTGGGCAAGTACCTTTTCCGTTCCGAAAACCTCATGACAGCATCCGAACGCCTTGATCCCGGGGAATGCATGGTACATCGCCTTTACGCAAAGAGACATGGGATTTGTGTAATTAATGACCCAGGCGTCGGGACAGTATTTTTCGATCTCCTTCGCGTATTCCATAAAAACGGGGAGCGTTCGCAAAGCCCTTATCATGCCTCCCGGACCGGCGGTATCTCCGACCGACTGATAGATCCCCAACCTTTCGGGCATATGAACATCGACTTCCATTTCGTCGAAGGTCCCGGGCAATATGGATATGACTACAAAATCCGCTCCTGTAAGAGCATCCTTTGCGGAATCGGCCACCACATAGTTCCATTTCCCAACGGCACCGTCCAGCTCTTTTATGCTGTTACCGATCACCTCATTCGCCGCGGCGGCATTCCGGTCAATATCATAAAGCCTGATAGTCCCGGACAGACTGTCTTCCAGCGCAAGATCCGTCATAAAGGTCCACGCCCAGCCTCTCGATCCGCCGCCTATGTATGCAATGTTTACATCTTCCACATGATTATTCGTGTATTTCATACATAACCCTCGTTACAGGTCTTCAACCCTGATAACATTACCTTTCATGTCTGTTATGATCTTGGAGGTCCTGCCGGTCTCAAAGATCTTCCTGTTGTTTATGTAGCCAATGACACCTTTGTCGGTTCCTTCGATCCTGTATCTGTCATCGTCCCACCTTTGTTCATATGAATTTCGTCTTCCCTGAACGCAGCCCCATAACAGGGTATTCTCCTTTCTGCGTACCCCGTACATGGCGGCAATATACTCCAGTACCGCCAGCATCGCCGGCCCATATCCGTCGGATCCGCCGCTTTCCCTGTTTACGGAAGGCCTGCCCGTAAAGGGGTCATACTGCTGGACAAAAACGCACTCCTTTCCTATCGCATCAAACAGCTTGTTGCCGAGGACGGGGATGAGAAAATCATATCCGTAGTTTTCAAGCGCAGTGACGGCTCTCTGATATGTCAGTGCTTCACACTGTCCGCTCCAGTTATTCTCAGGTATATTGCGAAAAAGCGGATCGGATACCGCAACGGAAGGCAGCGGCATAAAGGTCCAGAACTCCTTTGTGTTCAGCAAATGCGAATTCACGAACTTTTCGGCCATCTCCCTGTCGATGCTGCTCCAGTACATTGCCCTCAGGGTATTATGATAAAGCACTCTGATCCTCTCATGCGCCTTATTTCTGTCAAAGCAGGTACCGGCATCCGGATCCCATAGATATCCTTTAATGACCGCTCTTACCTCTTCCGCCTTCCGGGCCCAGGCATCGCCCTCATCCTCTCTTCCCATGATATATGATATCTTTGACAGGGTCGCCCTGGCGGAACAGGAATAGCTCATAACATCCACCGATGCCATGGGCACCGTTTCGGAGTCTTCCGGCGGAGTTTCCCTGTCCCATGCATTCGGAGCATCGTTGTATCTCAGGGCATTATCCTCTCCGGTATCATATCTGCACCAGGATTCCAGGCATCCGTCGTTATCCGAATCTCTGTTTCTCCACAGGTAATCGTCAAACCTCTGAAGTGTCTGACAGAGCATTTCAAGATAATCATCCCCGGCATCGGCCGTATAATACATCTCAAGCGCCGGCTCGGGAAAACAAAAGCCCTGGAACTTGTCAAACTGCGGTACCGCACGCCCGTCGACAAGAGCGATGCTCCCGGGGATCCTTCCGTCCGCTCTTTGATGCTTCATAAACATCAGCTGATTGTTAAGGGCAACCGGGATATTCTGTTTCGAGTACATCCATCCGCCCATCGGCTGGGTCTCAAGCCAGATCTTTTCATATCCCGCGCCTTCAACCAGGACCTTGTCTCCTGCGAAGTCCCTTATGTTTTTACGGCATTTTTCCGAAGCACTGACAAAAAGCCGTGTTAACAGTTCGTCATTTGATTCAAATCCGACTTCCGCACTCGAGATCATGTCTCATCCTCTGTCATGAAATAATCAAAATCGGCGAAGGCCCTGCTGCCGGTCAGATCATGTACATACATTCCCGCATGAGTACCGGTAAACCCTCTGCAATACTCGTCATTCAGTATCGAAGCATCAAAGGAGCCGTCGACCGTATGCTCGATGCCGTTTATTCTGTAGCTGAAAACGATGCGGCTTCCGCGGACGGTTCCGATGTGTAATTCCAGACCTTCATCCGGCAGTTCGACCGGTTCGGAACAAAGCTCGGATATGACACCCCTGTCACTTTTTGTGAGTCTCACAAGATGCGTGCCATCCCGCGACGCACCTGCGGCAAACAGATAGAAATTCAGCGAATCATAGATAATGCAAAGCCCCGCTGTCTGCTCTTCGCACTCCGGGACAAACCGGAGTTTTGTTTCTGCCGTAAAGCTCGTCTCCGTGATCCGGCGGGCAAGCAGTGATACCTCGAAACAGGAATTAAGTGACTCTCTTCCTTCGATCCTCAATACCCTGCGTCCCTTATCGTCGTGCATCGGTTTCGCGAATTCCCGGCAGTCCCATCTTGGCGCGGAATAGCCCGGATCGATACGGTCATTCGAAAAATCATCTCTGAACACATGTCCTGCCGCGGTTTTTCGCTCCGTCTCCCTTAGCGGATCAAAGCTTTCCGAAGCGAAGTTTCCGCCGTTTTTAAGATACGGCCAGCCGTCCTTCCAGATCAGTTCGTTTATCGCCGTTTCCCGGCCAAGAAAGGATCTTTTTCCGTCAACCGGTCTGGAGCAGAGGAATGCGATAAAGGTTCTCCCGTCCTTTGTCGTAACCAGATCTCCGTGCCCGCACCTTTTAAGGGTCCCGGCAGGGTCCGAGGTCAGGACCGGATTATCGGGATGAGCCGTATACGGTCCCAGGAGGTTTCTCGACCGGGCAACGCTGACGCAGTGATCGTATCCCGTTCCTCCCTCGGCCATGATCAGATAATAGTACCCGTCCCGCTTATGGATATGCGGTCCCTCGGTGCATCCGATCCCGGTTCCTTCGAATATTTTAACACTCCCGCCCGCCGGTTTTAAAGTCCGTGCGTCAAGTTCCTGTATCGTGATCCCTTTGAAACCGTTGAGCATGTTGATCAGGTACTTTCTGCCGTCGTCATCATGGAATACGGAAGGATCGAATCCGACGCTGTTCAGATATACGGGGTCTGACCATTCCCCCCTGATATCGTCGGCATAGATCAGATAGTTATGGGTGTTGTAAAACCATTTTTTTGTTCTGACGTCCGTATACGCCAGATAGAATCTGCTGCCGTCATAGCTCAGGTCGCAGGCCCAGACTCCGCATGAGGGAGCCCTGCCCCGAAGGTCGATCAGCCTCTTTTCATCAAGGATACCGCCCATATCGGTCCAGTTTACCAGGTCTTTGGAATGATGAAGCCTTGCTCCGGGCCACCATTCGAAAGTCGAGGTCACCGTATAATAATCGTCATTTACTCTGATGATCGAAGGATCCGGATTAAATCCTCTGATCACGGGATTCTGTACCGTCATCCTTTTAACCCGCTTGTTCCGATGCCTTCCACCAGATATCTGTTAAAGAACAGGAAGATCAGGAAAACAGGGACCAGTGAAAGCGTGGACATGGCGAACATGGCCCCGTAGTCCGTCTTGGAAGCAGCATCCGCGAACATCTTGATTGCCAATGATACCGTATATGATGCGGGCTTGCTCAAATACAGCAGCGGCCCCATGTAGTCATCCCATTTCCAGTAAAACTGTATGATCACGGTAGTCACGATGGACGGTTTCAGAAGCGGAAGTATGATGTGGCTGTAAATGCCGTATTTACTGCATCCGTCAATCGTGGCGGCCTCGTCCAGTTCTCTGGGGATTCCGGCCATAAACTGCATCATCTGATAGATAAAGAATGCCTGACCGCAGAAGTAGGGAAGGATCAGCGGCACGTAGCTGTTGGCAAGGCCGAGGCGGTACCATATCAGGAACGAGGGGATCATGATCACCTGCCCCGGAAGCATCATCGTCGCCAGCATACAGGTGAACCACAGTCCCCTGCCCCGGAACCGGATCCTGGACAGCGAGTATGCCACGAGCGAAGAGCTGATAACGGTTCCGAATGTCGCCACGGCCGTTATCAGAAATGAGTTTTTAAAGAATGTCGCAAAGGTGATCTTCGAAAAGCCTTTCCATCCCGTTGCATAATTGCTCGTCTTTACGGCGCGGGGAATCAGCGCCAGACTTCCCCTCAGTATCTCCGAATTGTCCTTGAACGACCCGCTTATCATCCAGAGGACCGGATACACCATGGCCAGTCCGAAGGCAATGACGAATATGTGATACAGAGTTTTGACAATGCCTTTTTTGATCTTCATGTCATCGCACCTCTCAATCTCCCGCTTCGCTGAATACCCAGAACTTTGAGGTCCTGAATATCACCACCGTGATCACGCTCATTACCGCCAGCATAAACCAGCTCATCGCACAGGCGTATCCCATATTGTTGTACTTGAATGCCTGATTATAGACATACAGAGCGTACATCATGGTTCCGTTGTCGGGTCCTCCCGCCGTAATGACGAAAGCCTGTGTGAAAGCCATAAATGCCTGTATGGTCTGCATCACCAGATTATAAAGAATGATCGGCGACAGACACGGGAGAGTTATCCTGAAAAACGACTGCATCCCGTTTGCTCCGTCGATCCTGGCTGCTTCATAATATGTTGAGGGTATTTCCTTCAGGCCTGCCGCGAAGATTATCATCGATGACCCGAACTGCCACACACTCATAAGTATCAGCGGGTAGAGCGCCAGTTTCCGGTCTCCGAACCAGTTGATGGATGAAAGCCCCGCCTGAGTCAGTATCGAGTTGATCAGCCCTTTTCTCGCGAAGAGCTGCTTCCATACAAGTGCGACGGCAATACTTCCTCCGACCAGTGAGGGAACATAATAAAGCGATCTGTACAGAACCTGAAGGCGCGTCTTCCTCGTGAGCAAAAATGCGACCAAAAGAGCAAAGGTCAGTTTCATCGGTACGGAAATAAAAACATACTTCAGGGTTATTCCCAATGATTTCGTGAATATCTCATCCGTGAAAAGCTGACCGAAATTCCTGCCGCCGACAAACTCCACGGTCTTGCTGCCCATTGAAAAGTCGGTAAAGGCATAATAGAACGATGTCAGGATCGGTATTAACGAGAAGCAAATGAATCCGAATATGAACGGAAACGCAAAAACATAACCGACCGTTTCGTTTCTGTTCATAAAGTTTTTCAATCCGGATCTTCTTTTTTCAGTAATCAAATCTTTCCTCCGTTTCATATGTCATATCATCACCGGATCAGCGATTCTGGGCATAATAGGGGCACACTCCCGGACGAGAGTGTGCCCGACATATCAGTGACTATTGAAATATGGCCTTTGCGTCGGCGTATGTCTTGTCTGCGGCTTCCTCCGCGGTTATCTCTCCCGACACAACCTGCTGGATGTAGTTTCTGTAATTATCAACAACCTGGTCCTGGCCGTCGGGGCTTAAGACATTGACCTTTTCGGGTGTCTCGAAAGTTCCTACCAGCGAAACGTAATCGTACATGATCTGCTGTCCTTCGGTAAGATTCTCCTCAAGTGCCGCTCTTACGGAATCCGCGACGGGTATGCCCCGTTCACCGTTGAGGATCTTATTGCATTCCACGCTGGTCTGGAACCATGCGATAAATTTGGCAGCCTCTTCCTTATACTGGCTGTCCTTGGATACGCAGAGCATCTGTGAAGACTGGATCACCGCACCCGCGGGGCCGTCCGGCTTAACCCGGGGGATCGTCGCAAGGGCGAGCGTACGTCCTTCTTCCTTGCAGATGTCATATATCGTAGGGAACTGATTGACCGCTACCCAGGTCATTCCCGCTTCTCCCGTTACCAGGAAATCATTTTCGATATTCGTGATCTCCATCTCCGCACCGGCATCGGGGGAGGCGCCGGCCTTGATAAGGTCCGCTCTCATCTGAATGTAGGGGGTAAGCATCTGCGCGTCTTCAAATCCCATTCCGGTAAGATCGAGATTGAAGAATCCATACTGGCCGACACTGCCCTGCTGCCCGATATATGTGGAACATCCGGCAATAAACTCAGAGCTTGCAAGTCCCGAGCTTCCGAAATGTCCCGTGGCTTCACTGATCTTCAGCGCCGCGTCCTTATAATCATCCCATGTCCAGTTTTCCGCGGGAAGCGGAACTCCGGCTTCATTGAACATATCCACATCATATGCGATGCCGTATGTGTTAAGTCCGTTCGAAAGACCGATCTGATTGCCCGCGGTATCCTGGGTGATCTTCAGATATGTTTCGGGAATATCGGAAACATCGATCAGTCCCGAGTCGATGAATTCATTCATATAGCAGATCTTGTCAATATACTCGGGGAAGTTTCCTCCCAGCTGGAATATATCCCATACCTGATCGGATGCCACCAGCGTTTTCAGTTTTGTAAAATAGTTGTCAAAGTCAAAAAATTCATATTCAATGGTTACATTCGGATGTTCCTGCTCATACAGTTCGATCGCGGCAACCGTAATATCATGTCTTGTCTGCGAGCCCCACCATGCCATTCTTAATGTTACAGGTTCCGCGGACTCCGCGCTTTCCTCTTCCTTTTCGGTTTCGGCTGCTGCCGTTTCGGTCACCTTCTCCTCACCGGCAGTATCGCCTGCAGCCTCGACCGCAGACCCGTCCGCAGCCGGTGCGCTCCCCGCGGCCGTTTCCGATGAAGCACCGGAGCAGGCGCATAACCCCATGATCAACGAAGCGCTCAGCACTGTTGCCAAAAACTTTTTAAACATAAATCCTCCTTTCATACCCCATAAAAGGGACTGCCACATTTTCTACGGATCCGTGTTAAAAGAATACCTGGTATAGTTGTATTCTAAATACTGCGGAAAATGTGAAATACCAAAATTTTTGCGAGTTTTAAATAATAGTACAGATATTTTGTCATTTTTGTGATATCATACGGATATGTATACCGAAAACGACAACAACGGAATATTCATCGAAAGGCAGATTCGTAATCCGGATTTCACCATGACCTATGAACACATTCATGATTATGTGGAGATCTTTTATCTCAAAACGGGGCAGTGTAATTACTCTGTCGAAAACAGAAACTACCATCTGTCAGCCGGAGAGGTCTTCATCGTTCCTCCGGGGATGAGCCACTGTACGGGTTATGAAGGAAAGCTCCGGTGCGAAAGGGTTGTGATCTGCGTCAAGCCTTCTCTGATCCCCGAGCACTTTCGCGCCGCACACCCCGATATCGTCAGTATCCTTTCCAAGAGCGGAAAGATCGTCCTGAGCAAAAACGGGAGGCTGAAAATAGAGGATTACATCGAACTGATGATTCACGAAAACGCAATGCCTGACGATTATTCCAGCGAAATGCTCTCTATCCAGACCATGCTGCTTCTGCTCACATTCCTCCGGAACGGAGTCTTCGTCTACGAGCATGTGCAGGCGGAAAAGGGGATCCCCTATGACATAGAACAGACCATGCACTATATCGCCATGAACTATCAGGGGCCGATAACACTCGGCGATGCTGCGCGGAAAGTGGGTCTCAGCACCACCTATCTGTCCAAAAAATTCAAAAAAGCCACCGGAATGGCCTTCGCCGAATACGTAAACTATATCAGGATCAAGCAGGCACAGCGCATGCTCATCACTACGGATGATTCGATCACGAAGATCGCCACCGACTGCGGTTTCAACAGCAGCAACTATTTCAAGGACTGCTTTAAGAAGACATACGGGGAAACTCCGAGATCTTTCAGAGCCTTAATGAAGGATCAGGGAGTTTCCGGAGAACTGACCATTGACTCTCATCGGGAAGGTACGGCAGATGAATAAAGAGCTGTATGAAAAGCTGCTTCCCGTTACCCCGGAAGAAAAAGAGATTCTTCGGGGAAACGGGCAGATCGACAGAAAGATCTATATGTCGGGAAAAGAAAGCATTATTGATGCCGCGAGGCTGCTGGAGGACGGAAAGCTGATCACCATTCGTCCGCATACCCGTTTCGCGCACTTTCCCGCGCACGCGCACAATTATATCGAAGTGATCTATATGTGCTCCGGTTCCACAAGGCATATCGTAGACGGGAACGAGATAATACTTAAAGAAGGTGAACTGCTGTTTTTAAGCCGGAAAGCGGTGCAGGAGATCTATCCCGCCGGCCGGAACGATATAGCGGTCAATTTTATCATACTGCCGGAGTTCTTTGCCCAGTCACTTAAAATGATAGGCAATGAATCATCGCCTCTCCACAGCTTCATAGTGGACGGCCTGATAAACAAAAACAACGGCCCTTCCTATCTGCATTTTAAGGTGGCCGATGTTCTTCCGGTGCAGAATCTGGTGGAAAACCTGATATGGTCGATCGAAAACCGTCAGTCAAACCGGAGGAGTATCAATCAGTCGACCATGGGGGTCCTGTTCCTTCTGCTGCTGGACCATATCGACAGGGTCGAAGTCTATGATTCCGGAAGGGATCAGAAGCTTATGCTGTCCGTTCTTTCCTATATCGAGGAAAACTATGTGAACGGCGAGCTGAAGGAATTGGCCGCCCTCCTTCATTATGATGTATTCTGGTTGTCCAGGGAGATCAAAAAGATAAGCCACCGGACCTTTTCCGAAATGATACGGCAGAAAAGGCTCAATCAGGCCTGCTATCTTCTGAAGAATACCCGAATGAGAATCGTGGATATCTCGCTTGCCGTCGGATATGAAAATGTCAGCTATTTTCACCGTGTGTTTCATTCCCGTTACGGCATGAGTCCGAGGCAGTATCGTCTTTCGTAGAAGGGCTTCTTATTCCGGGTCGCTTCCGGCAGTCAGTTGAGAAACTCTTCCCTTAATTTGACATGGAATTCCTTTGAAAGCCTTCTCAGGTCATCATCGGTGATGGTCTGTCTTTTCCGGGGCGTCATGGAAAGGACCTTCACCAGGATCCCGGCGGATTTCTCGGCCGTATGCATCAGTCCGAAGGTCGTATCAAAATCGCAGCCTGCGGCAAACATCCCGTGATGCGCCCAGATCACCAGATCATATTCCCTCATCTTTTCGGCTGTCTTCAATCCGATCTCCCTCCCTCCCGGGACCATCCAGGGAAGCACGCCGACTCCGTCCGGAAATACGACCGGACATTCGGTGGCCATCTCCCACAGCTCGTGCGTAAATACGGCATCCTCCAGAGGAAGCACAAAAGTCAGAGCGATGATGTTCGTGGTATGCGCATGATAGATCACCCTGCAGTTTCCGCGGGTGATCTCTTTTTTCACCTCATGATTGAGCAGGTGGGCAGGAAGCTCCGACGTGGGAACGCTCTCTTTCAGTCCCCAGCATATCCTGTATTTTTCGCCGGTTTCATCAATTTGGATGATCCCCGTGTTTTTCTCCGGATCGGCAAGGATATTCCTGAAATATCTTCCGCTTCCGGTAACCATGAAGTACTCTCCCGCAAGGCCCGGCACGGAAACCGTAATATCCCTCCACGGTCCGTATGAAAGATCCTCCTTTACGGATCTGATCTCCTCACCGGATATCCTGTAACTGAGGTTTCCTCCGTTTCGTTCATGCCACCCCATGTTATTGCCGTCATTGGCCATATTTATAAACCCTTTTGCAAAATCCGATTCGAGTATTTTCATCTTATTTTCCCATCCTTTTTGACAAAACATCCTTTTCGTACCCGGTCACATCGTCATACCATTCAAGATCCGTTTTGACATTGCACCTTCTTAAGTATTCATCCCAGACAGCTCCGAACGGGTAGGTTTTGATCTCCTCCTGATATGCCATCAGTTTTCCGAATTCTCCTTTTTCCTGAAGATTTCTCAGCATGGCATGAGGCATCAGCATCGCGTTAAGGAGAGCTTTCTGCCAGCTGCGGAAGCCTACCGTCCAGGCCCCGATCCTGTTGATTGACGCGTCAAAGAAATCCAGCGCCATATATACTCTTTTCAGTGCATCGTTTCTGACGATCTCTTTCGCCATTTCCCGGGTCTCATCGTCAAAGAGCACCACATGGTCCGAGTCCCATCTTACCGGCCTTGTAATGTGCAGCGCGATCTCATCAAAGTAAGCAAGAAGAGCCGGGATCTTGTCCGATACCACCTCGGTTGGATGATAGTGTCCGTTATCCATTAAAGGGAGCACTCCTTTGTGCGAAGCGGCAAATCCGAGAGCAAACTCCGAAGATCCGGCGGTGTAGGATTCCACACCGATCCCGAAAACTTTCGATTCAACACAGGGTTTGACTTTGTCGGGATCGTATTTCTCCGCCAGTATCCTTTCAAGCGAATCCTTATATCTGAGCCGCGGAGTCAGTCTGTCTGCCGGAATATCCTTAAAGCCGTCGCCGATCCAGAAGTTAAGAACGCAGGGGATCCCGAGCTCATCGGCGAAGTATTGCGCGATCCTGACACAGGCTTTGCCGTGCTCTATCCAGAATCCTCTTACCGAATCATCCGGACTTGTAAGCGTCAGCCCGTCTTTTACCATTTTATGTCCGAAGAAGGTCGGATTGAAATCAAGTCCCGTTCCGGTCTCCTTCGCAAAGTCCACCCAGGCACTGAAATCTTCCGGAACAATGGCATCCCTGTTTCTGCAGGCTCCCTCCCGAAAGATTGCGTAGCTGGCATGCACATTGATCTTCTTTTTGCCCGGAGTCAGTTCGAGCACCTTTCTTAAGTCCGCGAACAGTTCCCCCGGATTCGATGCCGCTCCCGGATAGTTTCCGGTTGTCTGTATCCCGCCGTCGAGCGGGGAATCGGAATCAAAGCCCCTGACATCATCCCCCTGCCAGCAATGCAGGGATACCGGTATATCCTTAAGTTCTTTCAATACGGCATCCGTATCGATCCCCAGTCTCCCGTATCTTTCTTTTGCGCACTGATATGATGTTTCCCTGTTACGATCCATAAGCATACTCCTTTACTTCAAATGATCTTCTGATGATTTCCCTTGCACTGTCCGGATCTTTGATCTCCTTTTCGGCGATCATGACCGCCAGCAGGTTGCCTGCGGCCGTACACTCCCCCGGGCCGGCGACAACTCTTCTCCGGGTCTTTTCCGCGGTAAGGGCGTTCAGGAACTCCGCATTCGAGCCCCCGCCCACGATGTTGATCGTATCGTACTTTTCTCCCGTAAGCTTTTCGATCTCCTCCAGGGTATCCGCATAGCCTGCGGCCAGAGAGCGGTACACGATGCATGCGGCTTCGGCCAGGGATCCGGGCGGCCTTTGTCCTGTTTCCCTGCAGCAGGAGATTATCTCACTCACCATACTCTCCGGGGAGAGGAATCTGGGATCGTTAACATCCACAATGCTGTCGATCGTACTCTCCGAAGCCAGCACGGATATCTGTTCATACGGCATATCAGGTGCCATTTCACATCGGACAGACTGTATCATCCAAAGACCCATGATGTTTTTCAGATATCTGTATCTTTGTCCGTATCCCCCTTCATTGGTGAAGTTGCATTTTCTTCCTTCCCCGGACAGATTGGGGGCTGAAAGTTCCGTTCCCATCAGCGACCATGTACCGGAACTGATATAGACCGTTTTTCCGGAAGCTTCGCCGGGAACCGCCAGAATGGCCGAGGCGGTATCGTGTGAAGCGGTCATGAATACTTCGGGTTCATATCCGATCCTGTCCGCGATCCCGGGTTTCACGACGCCGAGAGAATTTCCCGGCATTGTAATATCGATAAAGATATCTTCCGGAAATCCGAGCATCCTTATCAGTTCTTTATCCCACATTCCGCTTCGGGCATCCACGAGTCCGGTAGTCGTCGCATTCGTATATTCCGCAGCCATACGGCCTGTCAGCAGGTAGTTGAAATAATCCGGCAGCAAAAGAAGCGTTCCGGCCTTATCGAGCGTTTCCTTCCCGTGTACTCTCAGGGCTGTCAGCTGATAGATCGTATTAAAGATCTGCTTCTGGATCCCGGTCCTTGAATAGAGTTCCTCTGCAGGAATGATACCTTCAACGATCTTATCCATACCCTCTGTTCTGTGGTCCCTGTACGATACGGCATCTCCGATCCTTTTCCCCTGCCTGTCCAAAAGAACAAAGTCCACTCCCCATGTATCTATCCCGACGGTCCGGGGGATCATCCCCAGCTCACTGCATTTTTTCATTCCCTCCAGTATCTTCCCGAAGAGTTCATCCACATCCCAGATCAGACGGCCGCCGGACGGACGGATCCCGTTGCCGAATCTGAATACCTCTTCGGTGATCAGCCTGTCGTTTTCCAGATACCCGAGGATATGTCTTCCGCCCGAGGCTCCGATATCGATCGCAAGATGAAAGGTTTTTTCCTTACTGTTCATGTCCCTCCCGGCAACCGGCATTTTCATTTGCCTGTTAATTGGCCTGTTTCTTTGCCTGCTGATTTTGCTGTTTCTTTGCCTTTCGCTTTTTCCTCTCCTTACGGATAATCTGAATATAAAATAAGCCGGCCTTCGTAAAAAGGTCGGCTTATGTTTGAAAAAGTGTCCTTAAATGTTGTACCCGAAAGATTCCTTCAGCGTCCGGGCATTAAGCTTCAGCGCGTAAACTGTGAGATAAACTTCCAGGCCTGCTCAACCGAGTGATGCCTGCACTGGTGCTGCTGGGGGCTTACACTGGCAAACGCCGTACGGCATACACCGTCTTCGCTCTCATAATAATTCACGGTCAGATACGCGTCATTGCTCTCATCATAGATCTTTTCCGTGCGGTCTCCGGGAATGCCCCAGATCTTATCTTCCCACTTATCCCGCTCTTCGAACTTAAGCGATCCGAAATCGGCCTTAAGACGGTTGACCCTGGCAAAATACTGCGCTCTTTCAAGGCATGACTCCGCCTGGAAGGGCAGCTCGGGAAGAGGCGACTCATGTCCGCCCGAATAGAAAAGGGGCACGGGGATATCCTGATTGATCTTCCCGCTGATCGGACGGCTCCACGGATTATCCTTTACCGGGAAAAGGGCACTGCAGGGTGCAAGTCCGGCAAACACTTCGGGATACTCCATAAACATATCCGTGGTCTTACCGCTTCCCATCGAAAATCCGGTCGCGTAGATGCGGTGTTCATCGATATTGTAGCGCTCTTTAAGCGCATTCAGCACATCCATGGCCTCGGTGGGGGTCACATCAAGATGATTCTCGATCGATACGAACAGGATATCGTGATCATGTGCCACCCGGTAGATTTCCGACACATATGTCAGATACATCGACGAATCCCCGCCGCCGTGGAAGCCCATAAGAAGAGGCGCCGGGCCTTTATCAAACAGTCCGTTGTTGTAATATGCAAAATATCCGATCTTATGCTCGGGTTCATCCTTGAACGTTCCGATGTTATTGGGTGATGTTTTGACCGTTACGATCCCGGATTCCTCGGTCATGTTCATCGCATCGAGATCGGGCTCAAGCTCGATATGTCCGCACCACATTTTGAATTTATGGACGAACGAATAAAAGTCGTCTTTATAATCGGCCTTCTCCCTGACAAGAAGGTTTTCGCAGCCCTCAAATGCCTTGTTTATCTCATCGGAATTGCCGACACTTAAAACAGCGATATCCCTGCGTTCGATATCGGGGACGACGCTCAGCCGCTCCATCGAGCACATCGCGGGAGTTATCTCGCCGGGGCCCCACAGGAACTCGCCCTGCTGAGTCTTAAGGAGATTCCGCGCCACATAGTCCGCGGAGCTTCCGTAGCTGTAGATGTCCGCTCTGAACTTGGTTCCTCTGATGAAATAACCTCTGAATTTCTTCGCAAAAAAGTCATGGAATTCCGCAAGGCCTTCATTGTAGACCGTATCCAGCCTGACTTCTCCGATGAAATCGACATAAAGGGAAGCGGGTGCATTGTCCCATCCGCCTTCTGCCGTAGGATAGATAAAGAGAACGCTCGCATCATAGGCCGCCGCGATATCCGCAAGGCCCGTGTCCTTTGCGAAGCCGATCGCTCCGTCGCGGTCGGACTTCTGCTCCTCGAATACCATAAGAAGCGGCGCCTTGAATCCGTAATTGTTCACACGGCCTTCAAGATCGTTTGCGGGAATGTAAGTCTTCAGATAAAAGCTTTCATACTCCTGCTCCCAGTACTTTGACCCGTCATCAAGCGTCAATACCTCCGGTCGTTTTTCCAGTCCCATAGTTCATACCTCCTGTGCTTTTATGTATTTTCAATATATCAGTTGTACCGATAATGCGATTTCACTTTGGCGGAACCGTTCGTATAACTGCCGGTTTCCAATCCCGTCAGGGTTTCTCTCATCAGTTCCTCATCCTCCAGACACTCTTCGGAGGTCCAGTCGATGATATACCTTAATATTATCAATTTTGCGAACAGATCTTCAACAGTCTTCACGTCACCCGGAAGCATCATTATGCATTCCGCCTTCCGGAATCGTTCATGATCCCGGCCCTGAAGCAATCCATCATGTTTTCTTCCTTTATATCCCGGTGCTGTTTGAAATGCATAAGCTGTAAATCGTTTTATTTCTTCGCGCTTTTAATTTCTGTTCTGCGAAGTAATGCTCTCCGGCGTAGGCGAATCGCTCGCCAAAACGCTTTATTGCCTCCCTGCCCGCCGGGCTTTTCGGTTCGTACATATCGAAGGCGTGATACAGGCCCTCATACACATCTACCGCCGCTTCTATTCCGGCAGACTTCAGGTTGTCGATGTAGGTGAGGGTTTCGCAGTAAAAAGGCTCCGCCGTGCAGACAAAGGTATATGCCGGCGGAAGACCTGAATAGTCTGTCTGTCTTGCGGGAGCCGCATACGGTGACACTTCTTTTCCCGCTTCTTTCCGCAGGTATACAGCCCATGCCTGATGGTTTCTTCGGGTATTCCAGACTTTCGCATGATTATCCCGGCTGCTCTCGGTATCAAAGTTGTCGATCATCGGGTACAGCGGCATCTGAAACGCGATATTCACCTCACCTCTGTCCCTTGCCAGCATCGATACAGCCGCCGTCATGCCTCCGCCTGCGCTCTCGCCCCCGACCATGATCTGGTTCGGATTGATCCCCAGTTCTTCCGCGTGATCCCGGATATACAGAAGGACCGCATAACACTCATTAAGCGCGGTCGGATACGGATGAAGCAGCGAAAGATGATATCCCGGAGAAACGACTACCGCTCCGTGATCCCGGACAAGATCAGCCGCCCGGCCGGCATAAGCCATCTCTTTCACACCCGTCATATACCCGCCGCCGTGGATCCACATGACCCCCGGCGCATTCTTCGGTTCGGTCAAAGGTTTCAGGATAAGAAGAGGCACTCTCCTTCCATCTACCCGTATTGAAATTCGATGGGAACGGATTCCCCCGGTACTGATGCTGAACATATGCTTACCGTGTATTGTATCATCGTCTTTCCTGCGGAAAAACCTTTATTTCATTTCTACCAGGACCGCTTCTGCGGGATCAAAATAATCCTCCGTACTGCTGCTTAAGCCTGCCGCCATATATGCACGCTCAAACGGGATCTCCTCTATATTGCTCAGATATACAAAAGTACTGTCTTTTACCGCCCCGCTCATTCTTCCGGTAATCTCAAGTCTGTACTTATATTCATGATCATCGGTCTTCCATGTACCGTCACTCAGCTCATAGTACCGCACCATAGTCACAAGCCTGTCCTCCGCCAGATACTCCTCGCAAAGATCCGCCTCCGTTGCCTCATAAGTCCGGACAACATCGCCCTCAGCCATGCCGGGATCATACTCCATAGAATTACGGGACTCCGCATTCAGAGTGACATCATGCTCCGGCATTGTAAATGTGAATACATACCCCCCGTCAAAGCTCTGTTCAAACTCCACATCATCACTGTAAAAATGATAGTCCGTATCGGTAGCTATGATATCGTAACGGACCGTCACATTCTCTCCCGCAGCATATTCCGTCTTCTCGCTTTCAAATATGCTGTCGTTAAATGTAAGCCTGTATTTTACGGTATCATCCTTGACACCGCATCCCGATATGCCCAACGCCAGGGCAAGAATAAAGCTCAGATAAAAGATTTTCCTCATTGCAATCACCCCTTTATTACGATCTTACTACAAAATCCCTGTTTCTTTCAATTTTTGTCACTGACAGGGCTCCGACATTAACGATGCCGCAAAGCTTGCGAAAGCCGGCGATGAAATACTGGTATATCCCGGGGTATACCGGGAAAGAGTGGTCCCTTTGCACGGCGGAACGGAAGATGCCCCCGTTGTCTATAAGTCCGTCGAAAAACACGCCGCCGTCATTACGGGAGCGGAGCCCATAGGTCATTGGAAAAGGCTGGAAACTGTGCTCGAATCTTGCCGAATGTATCCGTGAGGAAGATTATAAAAAGATCACTTCCAAAGATCTCGGCAACGCTTTTGAGCCGGAAATGCCGTATGAAACTCCGGAGGGAGAGGAGATCGTGTTTTAGAGGCGGGAATGACCCTCTGACTCCGTTCCCGGGGGTCATCCCCGGGGCATTATCGGATCAGCATATAGTTATTGTCCGCATCGAACCCCATGCTGTCCTGTCTTCAGATATAATACTCCGGTATCCATAGAAGTATCCCATGTCATATTTCTGCTGGTCCCTTGGAGACCACCCCGTCTCCGGCAGGCAACGCCTTTCTGAATCCGCTAAAAAGATATACTCCGAGGATCGCACTGAATATATTAGCTGCATAAATACTGAATCTTTCAGCTATACCAAAGTATTCCGGCGGGAAAGATGCCATTCCCACAGGCCCCATTAACATCATAACAAAACATACTGCAGCCCATATTCCTATGTCTCTTACTTCCTTCCGTTTGATGCCGGCTATGATCAGTATGATCAGGGATATAACGGAAAGCCCCACTACAAATGCAGTAACTATCATATGCATTGTCTCGTTAATGCCACTGATGTCTTTGCCCGCATCATCAAGAGGGAACATAGCATATCCCAGTTTGGATATCCAGCTCTTTATGATAAACATATAGATTCCGACTCGAAAAAGCTTTGATGAGATTTTCTTATCGGATACATAAATTGCGACGCATGTGTCACATACTATACCTGCAGAGAATACTGCTGACAGCTTATCCCAAAGCGGAGCGGAAGGCGCTGTTCTTGCCGAAAGATCGCTTACTGCAGACTCCATCCAGTTATATCCCGGAAATACCGCTCTGCAGAAATAAGCAGCAGTCGCGTATGATATCAGTGCAGCCACACCCAAAAGTCCAAACCAATTGATCAGTTTCTTATTCATTTCATACTCCTATCTGACGGCTGAACCATCTTATAAAGTCAGTTATGTTCTTCGGAACAGGATTTCCATCCTCTCCAAACTCCTGTATCATACCGGCGATCAACATATCCATTCTGTAATCTATAAGTGAATGAATTGTCAGAGAATATGTCATGGCCGCTATATCGATGTCATCATTTTTCACCTTACCGTGAACAACAAATGCGTAAAACATGTTTCTTGAGGACCGGATCATACGCTCTGTTTCTTCAACAACTATCTGAGCAGCTACAGGATTTGTAACTCTTTCCGAATAAAGAACTTTGAAGAACTGAAGCATATTTTTATCCGTAATGATTCCCATATATGCAGAAACAGAACCCAGCAGTATCTCTTCTATGCTTCTGTCGCCCAGCTTTGAAAGATCCACGGATAGTGAACCGCCACCGTTCTGAGCCTGTTCTCTGAAGAATATATACATCTCCCTAATGATCTCATCTTTAGATTTAAAATGGTTGTAAAGTGACGGTGCTTTGATCCCTACTTTATCGGCTATCTGCGACATGGATACTCCTCTGATCCCATTCTCTGCCGCAAGTCCCAAAGCAGCATATAGTATTTCCTCTTTTCTGTTCATATTACGTTGTCCCCTCATTTTTCAATAAGTCCCTATAATAAGTCCACATAAATCATGTTTAGATACGCTAATGGCCGTTAGTTATTATACTAACAGCCATTAGTTTTGTCAACAAAATATAAATGGGTCCAACCCCACCTCTTGATTCACCCTGAGATCACCATCAATACTTTTTGCTCTATAAAATCAACCCTGTCAAAGATTCTCGGTTTGAATGTGCCGGTCATTCCTAAGGATACTTTTTCTTCTCTGTTTACATAGATATATTTCCGCTGTCGCCGATAGCTGCATAGACCTCTCTGTCATCATAAGGTTTGTACCATAAGTAGCCGTAGTTCATAAACCCAAAACGCTCACCCAGCTTAAGATGTGGTGTGGTCATTTCTTTTATGTATCCTTCTGAAACGATCGTTTTGCCGTTATACAGACCGCCATTCAGCACCATGGCACCAATTACCGCCATATCTCTTGCTGACATGCATAATCCCCATCCTGCGGTAACACTGCCCTGAGGGTCAGTGTACCACTCATATTTTCTGGGGTTCCTGTTCATGAAGAAATCAAACTGATCCTCCTTGGAACTGTCCCCGTGTGATATTCGCTTTAGAAGTCCCAATGGCTCAAACAGTGTTTTGTTCGCAAAATCAATGCACTTCTTTCCGGTCGATCTTTCGATTATCCCTGTCAGGATCTGAATACCAAGCGTAGCGTATCTGAATTCACCGGTAATTCCTTTTCGCCCTCCAAGATAGTCCAAAGTCGCCAAAGTCCAGTCATCAGATGTACACACTTTCTTCCACGGCTCTGATTTTCCTTTATACGGAGCTGTCATCGTGAGCAGATGCCTGATCGTAACATCGTAGATGGTCTTCTCCCCACGCTTTACATTGTAATCCGGAAAGAAATCCATCACCTTCTGATCAACACTCCTTATATAGCCCTCATCCAGCGCTATTCCGACAAGCAGCCCCATCACACCTTTGGTCACGGAATTGACATTCATTGCATCTGAAGTCTTAAACCCATGCCAGCAATCATCATAGACAGCAGAATCAGCTTTGATCGCGTATATCTGACAGATGTTGCTCTCATTTCCGGTACTTTCCGAAATGATCTTATGAAGTTGTTTTTTATCCATTATAAAAGCCTCCTCTTAGTACAGATTCGGACGTCCTAAAAAGAGGCTAATATGATTAAAAATTCTTTTCAAGAAAAATCTTAAAATTTTTCTCCCTATCTACAAAAGTGTTTCTGTTGTATTATTCTTATCATTCGTCGGGTCTTTGCCCGCAGTGGCATTATAGAGAAGGAGGGCTCATAACAGTATGAAAAAAAGCGGCCGGGATCATAATCGGTGTTCTGGCGGTTCTGACTGCCATAATATACGTTGTTGTCCATGCAGTGCTTGGATTCTTCGGATATCTTAATCCCTGGGAGCGCTATCGGCTTGCCCGGAAGACGGAAAGGCTCCTTGACAGGAAATATCCGGAGCATGATTTTACTTTTGATACGGCGGATGATGACGAAATACGGCACTTTACCGAGTCTATGGCGGATTCAATGATGTGGCGGCATGAGGTGACCGGTTACTATCATATCATGATCAACTCCTTCTCCTATATCGAGTACGACGGACACGGCGCCGGAGTCAAAACAAAGGAAGAACTTGTGGAAAAAATCATAGAAAGGATTGAGCGCGAGAGGGGGAGGTGAGAGCCCCCTTGATCTATTTACGGTCTTTTTTCATATAGCAATATTCATAAAGCTTCACAAATCCTATCTTCTTATAAAGATTTAATGCGATTTTATTCTCCTGCATAACCTGAAGATATGAATACTTCGCACCGAGCTCTTTGGACTTCTCCATAGTTGCTCTGCACAGTTTCTCGCCCAGTCCGGTTCCACGAAGCGATTCGTTAACGACAACATTATGCAGAAGACTGTATCCCTCTTTTGTTGCGGTGGATGCAACCGCCGCAGTGCTGCCGTCATGCATAACCTTAACGAACAGTTTATCGAGAGTAACGCTGTTATTTATTCTTTTGCAAAGCTCCTGTTTCTTAGCATCCTTCAGACCTTCGAATTCAAAATACGGTTCATACCAGGCATCGGGTTCTGCACTGAATACTACATTTTTCAAAACTTCTTCCGGCTTATCCGACTGATATTCATCCAGTTTCAGTATCATCAGATCCGTGGGAGCCGTGATGATATAACCTCGTTTAAGAAGTTTATCCGAAAGCTCTCTGTCCGCATCAGTGATTTTGAAAATGCACGGAAGGCCATGGGATCTATACTCATTCTCACAATATGCGATCTTTTCATCCACATCGAGGTCTCCGTCTTCATATACACTTACTGAGTTGACGCGTCTTGTATATCCTTCGGAAAACCTGAGCTCCCATCCGTCATACTGTTTGATATCCAGCCCTTTAAATCCTTCATTCGCTGCCTTTTCAAAAAATCTGATCTGTGCCTTTTCCATATATCTGATCTCCTGACTGCAATGATCTCTTTGCATTATACCATAGATTAAAAGTCCCTCGCTCTCATTTTTATCTCTTTTTCGTAATTATCATTACGGTCTCTCCCCATAAAAAAGCGGTTATAAGATTCCTCTCACAACCGCCGTCTTGCAACCCTCACAGCTCTTATGTCACGCACATACTATGAGGGCGCCTTTATAAGAAGGGTATCTCCTCACGTCCCTTTTAACGAGCAGAAATTCCCGAAATCTTATAGCTTACATCGATCTCATTTTTTCCGTCAAATCTAAAAGTTTTTGATTCATCCGCATTCTCTGCGGAAGTAACACCCGATTCCTTGTCATAACAATCGAAGTATACATATCTGTCACCTTCATTTATGGATATCGTCTCCCCGTTATCTATGACAACAAGCGGCATGCCGTCACAGGATACTGCAATATCAGTGATTTTCGCATTCGAAATATCTATATCCGCCGTATCATCATTCAATTCCCGGATCAGTTTGATTCCCATATAGGAAAGTCCGGCAAAGGCCGACTCTGCAGAAGCATCTTCCGAACGTTTAACCGTGAGCTTATAACTCCCATCTTCATATACCTCTTCAAACGCCGAATAATAATCCACATTCGATCCACCATCCTGATATACAATATCGAGAAAAACATATGCCGGGATCACATGATCCTGTGTGTATTCGGTTTCTTCATCCGAGAATGTTTCCCCGATATCCTCCGTGACCTCCGTATCATTTCCATCTGAGGCCGACTCCAACCTACTGCCAACAAAGATAATTACAAGCCATGCGAATATCACCACTAAAAGAGCGTACATTACCCCGGATAGAATCTTTGCATTTTTCTCAGAAGCACTTTTTATACCATTATACTTATTCCTGATCGGCGAACTGATCTTGTCAAAGATCCATTTAAATAATAGCGGTCCCAAAACACCCACGAGTACATACAGGATCTTGGCGTTGTTTCCTATCTCCCAAAAGTACCATTCCGTTCCCTTGAAACTCTCAACGTCAAAACCCGGTATAGCTGCTATATGCCGGCTTATCAGCATCATTATGCAGTTTAAAATATTAAAAAACAGGATATGAAATCCCATGATCCAGAAAGTATTGCAGGACATGTAATTGACAAATCTGCTCTCTCCCACCGGTTTTGCGATCAGATCCACAAAAGTCAGCCAGAACATGATTCCGACAATCGAAGATAGAAGCGGCGTAACGTAATACGGACTATAAAATCCCGACAGATCGTTTATGCGGTCAAATGCAAGATCATAGGCATTCGGCAGATAAAATGTACGTATGGCATTTACAACAAGTAGCGCAAACATCAGTCCGATCTTAAATCCGGCCGGAAGACCTGCATGTTTTTTTTCGACATGCTCCCTGTAGATAACTCCCATCTCCAAAAACGGCAATAAAAACAAACATTTCAGCGGCACAAGCAGATACGTCAAAGCATTCGGATCCGAGTTTTTGACAAGACCTACGACAAAAATATGGGCCGCCGTAAACAGGGCAAGCATTACGTAGCTATTCCATATCCCGCGCAGCAACTTCTTCAGGATCGCGTAGACCATCAGGGTTACAAATAGAGAAATAACAAACCAGGTGGCTTCAGCGATAGCACCAAAGGAGCCGACCGTTACAATCCTGTCAAGAACATATGCAAAATACCCCGTAGGCACGGGCGTCATCTCGTCTCCGAGCTTTATCCAATTGATCAACTGTTGAATGCCAAAAACCGTCAGGGATATTCCCGTAAAAGGAACTAACAGGGATCTGACCTTTTTGATGAAATACGGCCACAATTT
>JAILLW010000039.1 GCA_024692955.1 Lachnospiraceae bacterium
GTCACGCTAAGCAGTGCCGAATATGAGGACAGCGCCGTGGAATACGCGCTCCTTAAGGGAAATGTGCTTGTCGACAATCATACCTACGGGATCGCGAAGAGCATCAACCGGACGATCTTATCGGGGTACACGCTCCATGTGACGGTAACCGGGACTTCGGATATTGAGATCACGGCAGAGCCGGAGGATGCAATATCAATCGAAGAAACGGATGATCCTGCGCTTGAGCGGCTTACGATCGCAGCAGGCAGTCATGTGTCGATCAAAAACGAAGGCAGCGAAACCATGAGTTTTCAGACGGAAACGACCGGGAGCGTGGAATATGCGCTGTATAATACGGAAGCTCATAGTCTTTTCAGCTCGACTTCCTTCGGTACATTAAGCAATGCTCCGACCGTATATACCGGATATACGGAGGATCTTTCCAATGTGGGTGAGGAGTCGGCCGTCTATCTTTACCCGCATATCTGGAAGGGAAACGGTATGACGATCGCGGAAAAAGAGACGCCTGCGCTTAAGCATATAACGCTCATGGCGGGCGCGAATGTGAAAGTGACGAATGCCGGCAGGGAGACGCTGCATATGAGAAAAACATCGGAAGAGGAAACCGAAGTTCAGTATGCAATGTACGAAACGGACGGAGGAGAGATTTTTAACAGTTCCACCTACGGGACCCTGGGAGATACTCCGAATATTTACGCCGGCAATACCATGACGATCTCCAATGTGGGAGAGGAGAACGAAGTGGCTTATGTCTTTGCGTATATGTTCCTTGAAAACGGGGGTTCGGTAGCGATTTCCGCAGAGGGTGCGCTCGCATGCTATGAGGTGGAAGCGGGAGATACACTGATCCTCAAAAATACCGGATCGAATACATTTTATTATCAGACGCGGAGCAAAGAGGATACGAGATACAATCTCGAACGGCTGAAAAACGACGGCCCGAGGATGGTATCCGTAACCGGCGGTCTCTTCAACACGGATTGGGTCGGCAGACAGATCATTTCGGGAGAGATGAATTATGTTTATGTAAGTGAAGGAGAACCTCTCGAGGTCCGCGTCCCGAAGATCCTTTTGCAGAATGCTTCGGTCACGCAGAAAGAGGGGAAGGAAACGGGAGCCGTCATGCTTTCCTGCAGTATTCAAAAGGAATGTGCCGTGCCTTCGGGGAGCGATCCGGAACTCACCCCTGCCGGGATCGCGGATTTTTCCGTAAGCGTACGGAACACGACGCAGGATATCGCATCCGTAAAAAACCACCTCGGAACGGAAGGATTATACCTTGATAAAAGCCAGGTTGCCGCAGGTGATGAGCTGGAGGTGACCCTGCAGTCCCGGACCACGGTTTCGAAGACCGTGCAGGTGACGGTGGGGGCGGATCTTACCGCTTCGCTGGAAGCGACCGTAACGGAAAAGCCCAAAGTCCGTATCACGGGCTGGGGTGAAGAAGGCTTGGGAGAAGTGCTCGTCCAGCTCTATGATGCAACCGGCAAGCGGATCATGGTGGAATCTTTGAACCGTCATGAAGAAGGGATCCATGTGGACGAAGGCACATGGAAGATCCTGCTCCTTAAAACGAAGAAGCTTCAGGGACATATCAGGGATATCGCCCTTATTGAGCACCTGGGACTTGCTGAAAACGGCCGGGATCATATCCTCGCGGATCTGGAGGCTTCCGAGGGCACCCTGTATGAATATGCGGGCGGCGCTCTGGAGCAGCTTGATGATCTTTCCGGTTACCTCGATGCGGCGGGGTGCCTCGTGGATGCGAAAAAAGACTCTCTCGGAAATGGAGAGTATTCGGAAATAAAGGTATCCTACCGGTTTAAAGACAGGGTGGCTTCGAATGTGGAGTCCCCTGCTCTGGTCGTTTACCCGGATGCCGGGCTTTCGGTGATCGAAGGCAGCGTGGTCCGGCCGGCCGGTGCTGCAGGTGCGGTGACACAGGAGAGCGGGATCGTGACGATCCCTCTGTCATCATCAGAAGGAACGGTGCGCTTCTGCGTTCGTGCGAATGAAGATGCTTCCGACCGAAGGATTAGCGTGACCGCCCGGTTTACGGTGGCAGGGAATATTTATGAGCAGACCCTCGGGGAAGCGGAATTCCTTACGGATTCCCTTTTAAAATGTTCTTCCCATACCGCCGGCGACCGGATCTATGTCTACGGGGAGACGGACAGCCGCGCAACGGTCGCACTCTATGTGAATTATGCGGAGGTTACGCAGGTGACCGCATCAAAGAGCGGTTTCTGGTCCGCTTATCTGGATCTTCCGAAGCGGATCTATCCCTGGTATGAGATCAAAGCCGTAGCGCATCCGGGAGAGGAGAATGAACTTACCGTGAAGCGGATGGTCTGCAAAGATCCGCTTGCGCCCGTCGTGACGGAATATAAGGTTTATTTTGAGAATCACGGAGGGAGAAACTGCCTGGATCTTTTATCAGAAGGAAAGAAGGTAGTAAACTGCGATCCTGCATATCCATTTACCTATGTGATTGCCTTTGATAACCCGGAGGTCGTGAAGTCCCTGGCAGTTGTCAGTTCGAAAGGCTCTGAGAAAAAGAGCATCCGGGCGAAGCAGGATCCGGTCACGAAGAAATGGATCGCCACGGGATTCTTTGATCAGGCAAAACCGGATGGCTATATTCCCTCGAATGTGCACCTGGAATATTATACGGGCGGAAAGGAGCGGATATTCAATACGGAGATTTCGGAGGAGGACTGGGCGAAATTCAGACAGGCCTGTAAAGAGCGGGGTATCCGTTTTGAGGTGGATTCTCCGGATGAGAATACGATCACGATCAAAACCACAATCCCTGGAGAAGAAGGAGCGGAGGACTGCACCTGCCTCCTGAAGATCGAGCTGCTTGAGGACGCACCGGAAGCCGTCGGGGCTGATTCCGAGCCGGAGTGTTACGGAACGACGGTGACTGTGTCAGGCGAAACTTTTTATTTTGAGAGTATGGATGACGCTGCGAAGTTTACCTGTGAACTGCACGGATGGATCAATTCGCATCCGGAAGAGGTCTTTCGTAATTCACAGTCGTATGGAGGGAACTCAGGCATTGGTAACGCAGAAGGTCTGATGGAAGGCGCGAGGTTCTGTAACGAGCTGCTGGATGTTGCGAGGGCTGCAGGATGTGATATCGATGTGGACTGCGAAGCGGTCATGGGATATTTGCTGAAAAACTATGACAAGGATCCGCAGGGAACCATGGATAATATCTGTCGTTACGCGGCAAAACAGATCCTGAAGGCAGGGCTTGACTGGAGAAATCTCCTTAGCCCGGAAGGACAGCTGGCTGTTGATCTCGGAGAGAAGATCAAAGAGTATCTGGATCAGAAAAAGCAGGATAAAGATGATGATCCGGATCCGTTCAAGGTTAAGATCAAAGATGATGACGATGACAAAAAGGATGATTATCCGCATCCGGCATTTGATGATGATCCCAGTCTGCTGAACTATGGCCAGGATCCCTCCGGCTTCGCCTACGAAGTGACCGAAGAAAACCGTCTCGAGGGTGTGACGGCGACGATCTTCCATCAGGATGAGGATGAGCAGGAGGTGCTTTGGAGCGCGGAAGACTATGAGCAGACAAATCCGCTTGTCACGGGGGCGGACGGCACCTACGCCTGGGATGTGCCCGAGGGGAAATGGCGGGTAAAACTCGAGAAAGAAGGCTATGGGACGGCTTACAGTGATTGGCTTTCGGTTCCGCCTCCGCAGCTCGGGGTCAATATCCCGATGGTATACGAAGGCGCGTCCGCACTTTCTGCTGTGTATCTGACGAGCGACGGTCCGGAACTGGATTTTGATCACTACATCCGGCTGTCCGGCCTTTCGGACCACTTAAAGCTGTTCCACGAAGCAACGGAGGTTCCCATTGTCGTGATGCCGGTGGATGAAGCTTCTTATGAGAACAATGCTGTCGCCACGAGAGTACTGCTCCGGACGGAGGACGATCTCACCGTGGGTGAAGAATACCGGATCAAGGGTGACACAGGGATCGTTTCCTATGCGGGTGTTCCGATGTCCTCCGGAATCGATATAACGCGAGAATATCAGGGCGAGATCACGGGGGTTGATGTGGCGGAGGATGTGCATACACCGTACCTTGAAACACAGGATTTCACGGTGACGGGAAAACTTGCGTTTACAGGCGCCGTTGATCCTTCCTCCTACACGATCAGTATCACGCCCGATATGTTCATTTCCGCAACCGCGACCGAAGCGCACGCGGACGCGGAAGGCAATTTCACGATCGCCTGCCATTATGAGATCCCGGAGGCTTCTTTCCTTGACATTGCGGTCGAAGGGACCTCTATAAAAAGGCGGATCCTCGTCTATCCGGAAGATTCCGGAAACGAAGAGGAGGAAAAAACCGCCGGCGATGTGCTCGCGGAGGACATTCCGGAGGACGGGATCGAGGCGATCCCCGAAAACGGGATCTGGATCGCGGGCATAAAGACCCTGACCTACGACGGAACCTCCCAAAAGCAGGGTTTTCGTGTCTATGACGGCAAAAAACTGCTGACGGCGGGGAAGGATTATAAGGTGACTTATAAGAACAATAAGGCTGCCTATGTCCTTTCGCCCGGAGAGGAAGGTTTCAGCAAAAAGAAGGCCCCTTCGCTTACCGTTACGATGAAGGGAAATTACAGCGGAAAGCAGACCGTATATTATCTGATCGAACCGCTTTCGATCGAAGATACGATCGCATTCGAGACTTCATTAAAGAAAGTGAATAAAAAGCTGAAGCCCGTTCTTTTCTGGAACGGTACCGCGTTGAGCGCAAAGACGAGCTATACCGTACAGGATACGGAGGGAGAGTTCGTTCTTACCGGAAAGGGAAACTTTACGGGGACAAGGAGCGTTTCAAAGGAAGCGGAAGGAACCGCGGTTCCCAAGGCCGCGATGAAGAAGGTGAAGATCGATGCGATACCTTCGCATACTTACCGGGGAAGCGCTTATACCGTTGATGAGATCGCCGGACTTCTGGAAGGACATGTGAAGTATAAAGGAAAGGATCTGATACACGGGACGGATTACAGGATCACCGGTGTCCTCAATGCGAAGAATGCCGGAAAGGCAACCGTTGTTCTGCAGGGACTTAACAACGCGGAATCACCGCTTAATACCCGCTTTGTCGGAGAGCGGCGGATCGGATTTACGATCAGGGGATACGCCCTTGATTCGGACGATATCACGGTGACGGGAGAAGACGGTGCCGAAGAGATCAGCGCGGAATACCGGAAAGGAGGAGCAGCACCCGGGATCATCGTAAAGTGCGGCGGGACCGTTCTCAAAAAGGGCCGTGATTATACGGTCGAATACGGGAACAATAAAAAGCCGGCTTCAGCGGACGCACCCCGGAAAGCACCGGCGATCAGGATTCGCGGGAAAGGAAATTACAGAGGAGACCGGTATCTGAAATTCACGATCACAAAGAGTTCCTTTGCCGAAGAAAACGGGATCCGGGTACAGGCTTCGGACCTTACCTTTACGAAAGCGTCCGCGTATAAGACCGCGGTGAAGGTGTATGACAGCAACGGAAAGCTTCTTGAAAAGGGAAAGGATTACCTGAAGGCAATAATCTATAAAAAGGACGGAACCGTTCTTGATTCAAAGAGCAGGATCGCCGCGGGAGATGTACTGACCGTGGAAGTAACCGGAAAGGGATATTACACGGATGATACGATCACGGCGGAGTATCGCGTGCTCGCACCGGGGACGGATATCGGAAAGGCAGCGATCACAATAAAAATGCAGAAATATACCGGACGGGAGATCCTGATCACGGAGCAGGAACAGTTTTCCAAAGCCGTGATCGGAAAGAAAAAGACTGCGCTTACCTTAAGCACGGATGACGGCGCGACGGGTGACTTTGAAGTCGTCGAAGGAAGCTATGTGAAAAACGTATCGAAGGGGACCGCGAAGGTCACGCTCCGCGGGATCAACGGATACGGCGGTTATAAAACCGTCAGTTTTAAGATCGGGTCCCGCTCGATCCTCGGAGATATCTGGTACGGCCTTGTGGGAAGGCTGTTCTGAAAAGGAACGGCACGGTTCTTTCGAAACGGTTTATCCGGAACCTGCCTGACCGAGGCGGTACAAAAACACGGGAGTCAAAACTGACTCCCGTGTCATTTTTTGCGCAATAGGATATCTTCGGAAATTCCGTAAAACTATTTCGTTCCGAAGATCCTGTCGCCGGCATCGCCGAGTCCGGGACAGATGTAGGCGTTTTCGTTGAGGCACCTGTCGAGGTGTCCGACATAGATCTGAATGTCGGGATGATCCTTATGGAGTCTCGTAAGGCCCTCGGGAGCCGCGATGATGCACATGAACTTGATATGCTTTCCGCCGTGCTCCTTGATGAAATCCACGGCTTCGGAACCGGAACCGCCGGTGGCGAGCATCGGATCGAGAACCACGATGGTACGCTGGTCGATGGGCTCGGGGAGCTTGCAGTAGTACTCATGAGGCTCGTGAGTCTCGGGGTCGCGGTAGAGACCGATATGTCCGACCTTGGCCGAGGGTACGAGGTTTAAGATTCCGCCTACCATACCGAGGCCCGCGCGGAGGATCGGAACGATGGCCATTTTCTTGCCGGCGATCATCGGGGTCGTACATTTTTCAATGGGGGTTTCGATCTCGACCATTTTGAGCGGCAGATCGCGCAGGGCTTCATATCCCATAAGCATCGCGATCTCTTCAATAAGCTTCCGGAATTCGTTCGTTCCGGTGCCCGAATCGCGCAGCAGGCTGATCTTGTGCTGGATCAGCGGATGATCGAGGATAAAGACATTTTCCAGATTTTTCGCGTTGAATTCTTCCATTTGAACAATACCTTCCTTCCGACAGATGTGAATGTGATCCTGTCACTACGATAACACAGATCGTTCCGAATGTCTTGCGTTCATTTGGTATTATATCGGATGATCCTCCTCCTGTATACCGCAAAACCACAATATCTAGCGTTATTTTTCGAACGACGGGCATATCTTGTGTTATTTAATGGAAAAGCCATTGAAATATGAACGCCATGTGATATACTTTTTACGATGTGTCAATTCAGGACTTCCGCAGACGGCTTGTTCTGCCGTGCGGAGCAGAAATCTTATCAGGGAGGCAAAATCTTATGAACGGTCAGCAACCGATCCGTGATGCCCGGACTCTGGGCGTCCCCAAAATGCTGGTCCTCGGACTTCAGCACATGTTCGCGATGTTCGGCGCGACGATCCTTGTACCAATTCTTGTAAACAGCTATTTCCACGGCGAGGGATTATCCGTGCAGGTCACCCTCATCTGTGCCGGACTGGGAACGCTGTTTTTTCATGTATGCTCGAAGCTGAAGGTGCCGGCGTTCCTCGGGAGCTCCTTTGCCTTCCTCGGCGGCTTCGCCACGGTGGCGGAGCTTGATGTCGGGAAATTCGCGGGAATGAGCTACGGAGAGAAACTTCCTTATGCCTGCGGCGGTATCGTTGTGGCCGGGCTCCTTTATCTGGTGCTCGCCCTTATCATCAAACTCGTCGGCGTAAAGAAGGTAATGCGCTTCCTTCCGCCCGTTGTGACCGGCCCCATCATCATCTGCATCGGACTTTCCCTTGCACCCTCGGCCATTAACAATGCGTCCACGAACTGGATCCTTGCGATCATCGCCTTTGTCACGATCATCATCTTTAACCTCTGGGGCAAGGGTATGTTCAAGATCATCCCGATCCTGATGGGCGTTGTGGTTTCCTACGCTGTGGCTCTGATCCTGAACGCGGTCGGCATGACGAATCCCGACGGCAGCGCGATCCTGAACTTCGCGAGTGTTGCGGGCGCGAAATGGGTAGGCCTTCCGCCTTTCCAGATCGCGAAGTTTGACATCACGGCCATCCTCGTCATGGCTCCCATCGCCATCGCTTCCATGATGGAGCACATCGGCGATATGTCCGCGATCTCCGCGACCACCGGCAATAACTTCATCGAGGATCCCGGTCTTCACAGGACCCTGATCGGCGACGGTATCGCGACTTCGCTCGCCGGCCTTTTCGGCGGCCCCGCGAATACGACCTACGGAGAAAACACCGGCGTTCTTGAGCTTTCCAAGGTCTATGATCCGAGAGTAATAAGGATCGCGGCGATCTACGCGGTAGTCTTAAGCTTCATCCCGAAGATGTCCGAGATCATCGGCTCCATGCCTGCGGCGATCATCGGCGGTGTCAGCTTCATCCTTTACGGAATGATCTCGGCCATCGGTGTCAGGAATATCGTTGAGAACAAAGTGGATTTCACCAAATCCCGTAACCTGATCATCGCCGCGGTCATCCTGGTATGCGGCCTCGGCTTCTCCTCGGGTCTTACCTTCAACTGCGGAAGCACCTCGATCACCCTGACCGGCCTTGCCATCGCGGCGATCGCGGGTATCATCCTTAACGCGATCCTTCCCGGCAACGACTATGAGTTCGGCGCGAATCCCGAGGGCGACCGGAACCGGGGCTTTGCGGTATCCACGAATTTTGAAGAGGACAAAAAATAGTAATGTTCCTTTTGTTCTTTATCCTTTGGATCATATTCAACGGACGCTTTACGGTTGAGATCGCGCTCTTCGGAGTCGCGGTCTCTGCCGCAATGTACGCCTTTTGCTGCCGGTTCATGGATTTTTCGATCCGCAAGGATCTTGCTTATGTCAAAAAGGTTTTTCTGTTTCTGAAATTTCTCGCTGTCCTTACGGTGGAGATCATCAAGGCGAATATCGCGATGGGCGATATGATCCTTCATCGTTATGAAAAGGATCTGAATCCCGTGATCTTTAAAATGAAGACGAAGCTGAGATACCGGACAACCAGGGTGCTGCTTGCCAACGCGATCACCCTGACTCCCGGCACGATCACCATCCGGCTGAAGGATGATGAACTCATCATTCACGCCGTCGACAACACGCTGGCCATCGAGGATGACGGAAATTTCATTTTTGAGGAACTGCTTCTTAAACTGGAGGAACCCGTATGAGTGCGTTCGGGATCACATTTCATACCGTGACGGATTCCATTCTGACGATGATGCTGATCATCTTCGCCGTGTTTCTGATGGTCTGCCTCCTGAAGGCGGCTGTGGGGCCGAGAGTGGGAGACCGCGTGGTTGCCGTCAATATGATGGGCACCATGGTCATGGTCATGATCGGGATCCTCGCGGTGAAAAAGGAGGAGGGGTATCTTGCGGATATCTGCCTTATTTACGCGATGATCAGCTTCCTCGCGGTGGTAGTGCTCTGTAAGGTATACATCGGCGTATATCTCGGACGAAAAGAAAAAGAGGAGGGACGTTCATGACGGTCATCGGAATGATCTTTGACTTGCTCGGCCTCATTTTCCTGATCCTGGGGATCGTGATCTTTTCACTGGAGATCCTGGGGATCATCAAATTCCGGTTTCTGCTGAACCGGATGCACGCGGCCGGAATGGGCGATACCCTCGGGATCAGCCTGTGTCTGCTCGGCCTTATCTTTATCAGCGGGCTGAACTTCAATTCGCTGAAGCTTTTTCTGGTCGTGGTGTTTCTGTGGTTTGCTTCTCCGACCGCCTCACATCTTATCTCGGAACTCGAGGCGGTAACGGATGAGAAACTCGGGGATAATGTGAAACTTGAGATAGAAGAAGAGGATTTGAACTGATGTGGATTTTTATGGTGATCCTGCTGCTGATCCTGCTTGTATGCGCGATCGCGGTCACATTTTCAAGGAATCTTTTGAACTCCATATTGATATTCATGTCCTTTTCGCTGGTGATGAGCGTGATCTGGATGCTGCTTGAATCTCCAGACCTTGCGATCACGGAAGCGGCTGTCGGAGCCGGCGTGACTTCGGTCCTTTTCTTTATCACCCTGAAGAAGATCCATGCCATCATTTCGGATGCAGGTGTGAATAAAGAAGGCTTCGACATTGATGATCTTGATACCGTAAATACCAACGAGGTCATGGAGGGAGAAGGGGAGGAACAGACGGAATGAGTTTTCGCTCTTTTATGGAAAACGGAAGATCGGATTCCTATGACCGGCTCTCCATGAAGCCGCTCTATGAGGATCATATCAAAAAGGAACCCACGGGCTTTGAGATCGAGATCGACCGGTCCAAGGCGCACTATGAGGTGTTCGACCGCGGAAATAACTTTTTCATCCGGCTGTCAGGTATCGCCTATCAGGTGGCGGCCGTGCTCTTCTGTGTGGCACTCGTGGCGGTGATGCTGCTCACTGTGTCGAATCTTCCGCCTACGGGGGATCCGGATAATCCGGCAAACAGCAATGTCGTTCCGGAGCGGTATATAGAAAAAGGGATCGAAGAAACGGGCGCCGTCAATATCGTTGCGGGAATGATCCTCGATTACCGTGCCTTCGATACCCTGGGGGAATCCCATGTGCTCTTTATCGCGTCGATCACGGTGCTTATCCTTTTACGAAGGGACAAAAACCGCGAGAAGTACGCGAAAGAGGATGAAAAGCACGAGCCCTCCGGGGATCCGATCCTTCAGGTAATATCCAAGGTGCTTGTTCCGGTGATTATGATCTTCGGGATCTATGTGATCCTGAACGGCCATCTTTCGCCGGGCGGGGGATTCTCCGGAGGCGCCATCATCGGAGCCGCGCTGATCCTGTATCTGAACGCCTTCGGATTTGAAAAGACGGAGAAGTTCTTTACGGAGAAGCTCTATAAACGCGTGACGCTGGCGGCTCTTGCCTTTTATGCCCTGGCCAAGTGCTACTCGTTTTTCTGCGGAGCCAATCATCTTGACTCCCATATCCCGCAGGGAACACCGGGAAATATCCTTTCCTCGGGACTGATCCTGCCGCTCGACATTGCGGTGGGCTGTGTGGTGGCGTGCACGATGTACGCATTTTACGCTCATTTTCGAAAAGGGGGCTTCTGATGGGGCCGAATCTTCTGAAAAACTACGCGGAAGCGATCTCCATGATTATGTTTGCCATCGGGTTTTCCAATCTGCTTCTGCAGAAAAACCTGATCAAAAAGATCATCGGATTCAATATCATGGATTCCTCGATCTATCTTTTCCTCGCCCTGAAGGGCTATATCGAGGGAAGGATCGCGCCCATTGCCTATGACACGGCGCCGAAGGCGGAGGAATTCATCAATCCGATCCCCAGCGGGCTTGTGCTCACGGGCATTGTGGTCTCCGTTTCCGTGACCGCGCTGATGCTTTCCCTCACGATGCGGCTCTATCGGCGGTATCATACCCTGGACCTGGATGAGATCAGCTTCCGGCTGAAGAAGGAGGGAAGATAATGGCGGCGGTCTGCAATTTTCCCTTATTTTCCATAGTGCTCTGCCTGATCTCCGGGACGGGATCCGCCGTGCTGAAAAAGGAAGCGGCGAGGATCGTGAACATTGTTCTTATCACCGTCTGCGGCCTTATGAGCGTCGCCGTGATGCTCTATTGCGCGAAATACGGAAGCTTTACCTATATGATGGGCCATTTTCCGGCACCCTGGGGAAACGAGGTGCGGGGCGGAGTGCTCGAAGGCTTTATGGGGGCGTTCTTCTGCCTGATCATGCTGCTTTCCATGCTGGGCGGGCATAAAAAGCTCTTTGACGAGGTCGAGATCTCCAAGCACAATCTTTATTATGTTCTGGTGAATCTGCTTTTAAGCTCGCTGATCGCCCTCGTCTATACGAACGATCTTTTCACGGCCTATGTCTTCGTGGAGATCAATACGATCTCGGCCTGCGGGCTCATAATGATCCGCCAGACCGGACGGACCCTCGAGGCGGCGGTGCGCTATATGATCATGTCACTTCTGGGCTCCGGCCTTCTGCTCATCGGGATCTGCATCCTCTATGACATCACGGGACATCTTCTGATGAGCAATATCCGGGAATCCGTCGAAGCCCTTATCGCAACGGGAGAGTACCGGGAGCCGCTGGTGGTCTCCGTGGCCCTTATGTGCGTCGGACTTGCCATTAAATCCGCACTCTTTCCCTTCCACGCCTGGCTTCCGGATGCTTACGGCTATTCCACGGTCTCAAGCGCGGCGATCCTCTCAAGTCTGGTTTCCAAGGGATATATCTTCCTGCTGATCAAGATCTTTTACCGCGTGATCGGATTCGAGACCGTATGCGGTACGAAGATCATGAACGTGCTTTTTGTCTTCGGACTCATCGCCATGGTGAGCGGCTCCGTGGGAGCAATCCGTGAAAATGACATCCGGCGGATGATCGCCTATTCCTCCATTGCCCAGATCGGCTATATCTATATGGGCTTCGGTATGGGAACGGAACTCGGAATGGTGGCATCGATCTTCCATATCCTTTCCCACGCGGCGACCAAATCCCTGCTCTTCATCGCGGCCATCGGACTTACGGATGTGTCTCACGGCTCGAGAGCGTTTCTTGATCTTACCGGATCCGCCCACAGAAATCGGATCGCCGGCGCCGGATTCCTCGTCGGAGCCCTTTCCATGGTCGGTATCCCGCTCTTTTCCGGCTTTATCAGCAAGCTTCAGTTCATGGACGCGGCAGGCTCCCTTTCCTATTCGAAGATGCTGCCGTCGCTGGTCGTTCTCGGCATCAGCACGATCCTGAACGCGATCTATTTCATGAAGACGGTGCTCCGGATCTATACCCCGGCGGAGAAGATCCCGGTGAACCGGGCCATGGCGGACGCGCCCACCGTAACCGCGCCTTCCGCATTTCATGTAGCCACCGGTGAGCGGAAGGGGATCAACGGACTCATCGTGGAAAAGGACCGGATCCTTTTTAAAGAAGAGGCCGGATACGGAATCGTGATCCTTTGCTTCATCCTGCTGAATATGGCACTGGGACTGATGTCCACGCCGATCCTTCAGGCAATCCGGGACGGCCTGTCCATGTTTTCATAGTGAGGTAAGACTTTGGAGATCCTGCTTATCATCACAATTTTATTTCCGATCCTTTCGGGGGCGGTCCTCCTTTTCCTTAAGGAGGAGGCTCTTTCCCGGCATATGCTCGTGCGCCTTACGGGAACGGGGTTCATCGCGGAATTTCTGCTGATCATCGCGCTTCTATCCGGAAGGGCGGCGGCCGGTTCCGATCCGGAGCTTTTCCTCTTTTCCCTTACGGATGAGATCGGGCTGAAGCTTCGTCTTGACCGGACCGGGGCGGTATTTCTCGGGGTGATCGCGATCGTCTGGGTGCTCGCCGGCTTTTATGCCTTTGAATACATGAAGCATGAACAAAATAACAAGCGTTATTTTGCCTTCTGCCTGATGTCTCTCGGAGTGCTGGCCGGTCTTTGCGAAGCAGGGACTCTTATTACCTATTATGTATTCTATGAACTTATGACGATCATGACCTTTGCCCTCGTGATCCACAACCAGTCAAGGGAAGCGATCCACGCCGCGCTGAAATATCTTTTCTATTCCTTCGCGGGAGCCTATATGGTGCTCTTCGGGATCTTTTTCCTTTACCGGGAATCGTCCCTTTCGCCGGTGATCCCGGTCTTCTTTATCCTGCTTGGATTCTCGGTCAAAGCGGGGATGTTCCCCCTCCACGGGTGGCTTCCCACCGCTCATCCGGTGGCTCCCGCGCCGGCTTCCGCCGTGCTTTCCGCCATCATCGTAAAGGCGGGTGTCCTCGGGATTCTACGGCTGCTCTTTGAAGAGCCGGCAGCGGCCTGCTTTGCGGGCTCGTGGGTCCAGACCCTCCTTACGGTCCTTTCCGTCATCACGGTATTTATGGGCTCCATGCTCGCCTACAGGGAACAGGTCTTTAAGAAACGCCTTGCCTATTCCACGGTGAGCCAGGTTTCCTATATCCTTTTCGGGATATTCGCCGCGCCTTCCTCCGCGACGGCTTTCCGGGGCGCCATGCTCCACGTGGCCGCTCACGCGATGATCAAGAGCGCGCTTTTCCTGATCGCGGGCGCGATCATCTATCACACCGGCTGCACCCGGGTGGACGAGCTCCGCGGGATCGGAAAAAAGATGCCCGTCCTTATGTGGTGCTTTACGATCTGCTCTCTGGGACTGATCGGGATCCCGCCTTTCGGAGGTTATGTCAGCAAATGGTATCTGGGCACAGGGGTGCTTGCGGATCCGTCTTCGGGAGTTCCGGGACTGATCGGGGTGATCGTGCTGCTTATATCCGCGCTCCTTACGGCGGGATACCTTCTTCCGATCTCGATAAATGCCTTCCTTCCGGGAAAGGACTTCCGGGATGAGGTGCTTACCGCGGAACGCGGCAGGGAAAATGCGGCAGCCGGGGATGCGGCGGCCGGAAGTGCAGCGGTCGGGAATGCGGCAGCCGGGGATGCGGTGGCCGGCGGGCTCCCGGAGGTACGGGTTCCGGAAAAGATATTTGCTCCGGCTTATCTTAAAGGAAGCGAGCCGAAGACCATGATGCTTGTTCCGATCATTATTCTGACAGTGCTGTCAGTTTTGATCGGGCTTTTGCCGGAGGTGATTTTATGAGCAGTCTGTGGTACGCGATCCTGATCCTTATTCCCGTGATCGGCGGACTGCTTGTAATGCGCATTCCGTTTAAGAGCCGTAATGCCATGTGTATCTATGTGGAGGTTGTCACGGTCCTCACCTCGGTCCTGAGCTTCGCGCTGATGCTGAACCGGCCAAAGCAGGCTCTGCATGTCCTCACCTTCGTGGGAAAATTCTCCATCGACTTTTCCATGGACGGGATGGGAATGGTATTTGCCGCGCTGATCTCGTTCCTCTGGCCCCTCGCCACACTTTATGCATTTGACTACATGAAGCACGAGGTCACGGAAAACTCCTGCAGGGAGGCTACGTTCTTCGCATTCTATGTGGTGACCTTCGGAGTGACCCTTGGCATCGCGAACGCGGGAAATCTTCTTACGATGTACGTTTTTTACGAGATGCTGACACTGGTCACGGTACCACTCATCATCTTTTCCCTTTCGAGGGAAGCGACCCTTGCGACAAGAACATACCTTTACTACTCCCTGGGCGGCGCGGGCTTCGGCTTCATTACGCTGGTCTTCCTCGGAAACTACGGTGACAGTCTTGATTTCGTACGGGGCGGGATCCTTGATTACGATTCGGTGAAACAGCTCGTATACGTATCACAGAGCACGATATCCGGTGCGGCTTCCACGGCTTCCGCGAACCTGCTCCGGTTCATCTATCTCTTCGGATTTTTCGGCTTCGGAGTAAAAGCGGCGGTCTGCCCCCTGAATTCCTGGCTTCCGAAAGCGGGTGTGGCGCCGACTCCTGTCACGGCCCTTCTTCACGCGGTGGCTGTGGTGAAATCCGGTGCCTTCGCGATCCTCAGGATCACCTATTACAGTTTCGGAACGGAACTCCTGAAGGAGAGTTTCGCGCAGTTTGTTCCGATGATCATCGTGATCTTTACGATCATATACGGATGCTCCCAGGCGGTGAGAGAGCGGCATATCAAGCGGAGACTTGCCTATTCAACGATCTCGAATCTTTCCTATATCCTCTTCGGCGCACTCATCATGACGCCGGCGGGGCTTGTCGGTGCTCTTTCCCACATGCTTTTTCACGGGGTGATGAAGATCTGTTCCTTCTTCTGTGCGGGGGCGGTGATCACGGGCACCGGAAAGGAATATGTTTACGAGCTTGACGGACTCGGAAAGAAGATGCCCGTCACCTTCGCGGCCTTTACGGTTTCGAGCTTCGCGCTGATGGGGGTTCCGGGGCTTTGCGGCTTCATCAGCAAATGGAATCTCGCGAAAGCGGCCGTATTATCGGATCAGCCCCTTGCCTTCGCGGGGGTGGGCGCGCTCCTTATATCGGCGCTCCTTACCGCGATCTATATGCTCCAGATCGTGATCCGGGCATATTTTCCCCACCAGGGGTTCCGCCCGGCCACGGTGGAGAAATTCCATGACCCGGGTTGGAAGATGCTTGTCCCCTTCGCCATCTTCATGATCCTGATGACGGGATTCGGACTGTTTTCCTCCCCGGTGACGGCGCTGCTTACTGCGGTGGCCGGCGGAGGACTCTGACCGGGAATTGTGAAGAGCCGGGGATCCTGGTGGAGAATTCGGACCGGGGAAATTCCGGGAGGAGGATTCTTTTTGGCTCGTAAGGATTTGAGAAAGGATATGATATGACAGCAGCAATACAGGGAATCTGCGGGCAGGGCCTCAATTTCACAATGGACGGTTTTCGTGCCGTCTATGTTGTGATCGCCTGCTTTATGTGGGCGATGACGGCGCTCTTTTCCCCTGAGTATTTCCGCCATTATACAAACAAGGCGCGCTATTATGTCTTTTTCATTATGACACTGCTGTCACTTATTGGGGTATTCCTTTCCGCGGATCTTTTTACGACATTCCTCTTTTTTGAACTGATGTCCTTCACGTCCTATGTCTGGGTAGCACAGGATGAGAGGCCGGCTTCCTTAAGGGCGGCGGCCACCTATCTTGCCATCGCGGTGATCGGCGGGCTTACGATGCTGCTCGGGATCATGATGCTCTATGTAAATGAGGCGGCCGGGACGGAAGTCTACGGACGTTATCCGGTCTGCGGGCTCATTTTCATCGGATTTGCGGCAAAGGCGGGCGTTTATCCTCTGCATATATGGCTCCCGAAGGCACATCCGGTGGCTCCGGCACCGGCCTCGGCCCTGCTCTCCGGTATCCTTACGAAGTCGGGAATATTCGGGATTCTGATCCTGAGTTTCCGGATGATGGAGGGAGATCTACCCTGGGGATGGGCGATGCTTGTACTCGGACTTGTTACGATGGTGCTCGGCGCGGTACTCGCGATCTTCAGCATCGATCTGAAGCGTACGCTTGCCTGCTCCTCCATGTCACAGATCGGCTTCATCATGACCGGGATCGGTATGGGCACGATGGAAGGGACCGGGCATGAAGGTGCGCTTGCCCATGCGGGCACGTTCCTGCATATGGTGAATCATTCCGTCTTTAAGCTGGTGCTCTTTCTTGTGGCCGGCGTGGTCTATATGAACCTTCACGAACTGGATCTTAACCGGATCCGGGGATTCGGGAGGAAAAAGCCGTTCATTAAGGTGATCTTCGCCATCGGTGCCCTCGGAATCGGCGGAATTCCGCTTTTTTCCGGATATGTCTCCAAGACCATGCTCCATGAGGGGATACTGGAAGGCGCTTCCTTCCTCGGCGGATACGTCCATGCGGTGGAATGGATCTTCCTTTTTTCCGGCGGATGCACCGTGGCCTATATGCTGAAACTTTTTGCCGCGATCTTTCTGGAGAAGAATGCGGATGAGAAACGGCAGGAGGAGTTCGATGAAAGGACTTCCTACATAAGCCCCCTGAGTGCTGCTGCACTTACGCTTTCGGCGATACCGGTAGCCGTTCTCGGGCTTTTCCCGCATCAGACCATGGAGAGGATTGCCGCGCTCGGGGCGGAGTTCCTTAACACGCATGAGCCGGAAGCCGTTCATTACTTTAATCTTGAGAATCTGAAGGGCGGTCTGATCTCTGTAACGATCGGTGTCCTCATCTATTTCTTTGTGATCCGGAAACTCCTTATGCGAAACGGAGAATACGCGGATCTCTGGTGGAAGAAGCTGGATCTGGAGGATATGCTCTACCGGCCGCTGCTGCTTACGGTCATTCCTTTTATCGGCACGTTCTTCGCCAGGATCGCGGACGGTGCGGCGGATACTCTGATCCTTTTCCTTCGAAAGACCGTTTATTCCGACAGGCGGGTTCCGCGGGAGTTCGCGGAAGGAAACGCGGCCACGCACTTTCTCGGGGATCTCCTTGACCGCAGGTACCGTTTGCTCCGCGGCGAGGATCTTCCGCCAACGGAAACCTACGAACACCGCGTGGCAATCCGCTATTACAAGTTCGCGGAGAACCGGAACATCATATCCCGATCCCTTTCCTTCGGCCTCGCGCTGGCCTCGCTTGGCCTGCTCTTTACACTCGGGTATCTGCTGAGGTACCTGCTGCTCTGAAATGACCCCCGGGGACGGGGTTAGGGGTTCATTTTTCTCCGGCTTTGGTATAATGACCCCCGGGGACGGGGTTAGGGGTTCATTTTCTCCGGCTTTGGTATTATGAGAGATGACATGTTCCGGTACACCGGGACGATCCATCAGGATTTATGACATTGTGGACACACTGCATTGAGAGCGATCAATACAATGTGCCATGATGAAAGAAGGAGTATCCGTATGAAAAGAACACTGATGATCATGCTTGCCATTCTGGTTTGCTTCTCATTGACGGCATGTCTGAAAAAACCTTCCGCTTATTATGATGAAGGATATGAGGAGGGATATGACGTAGGCTATGAACGCGGTTATGATGAGGGCTATGAAGAAGGGGTGAAAGCCTCGGGGGCATCTTCTGATGAATATGAGGAGGGTAACAGTGCAGACAACATTCTGGGAGATCTCTTCAGCGGCTTTTCAGACCATGCGGCTAAGGCGGCAGTTCCGGCTGCGGATGCCCCGGCTGCTGAAACAGCTCCGGCTGTCGAGGCGGCGGCAAAAATGATCAAGGTGGGGATCATTAACAATCCGCCTTCTGAGTCCGGCTACCGCGAAGCGAATGACAGGGACATGAAGAGTGTTTTTACGGAAGAGAACGGATATGACGCGGCGTTTTCCTACAGCCTTAAGAATGATGAGCAGATTCGGGCGGCCGAAAAATTCCTTGCGGACGGAGTAAATTACCTGCTGATAAGCCCCGCGGAACCAACCGGCTGGGACTCTTTCCTGAAGAAGGCGAAAGAAGCAGGTGTCAAAGTGATCCTGTTTGACCGTGAGATCTACGCGGATCCGTCTTTATATGAGACCTGCATAAAGTCGGATATGCAGATTGAAGGTGAGAAGGCTGTGGAATGGCTGCGGAACAAGAAGCTTCCCGAGTATAATGTCATCCATATTCAGGGGGCCATGGGATCCGAAGCGCAGATCGGAAGGACTGCCGCACTGGATAAGCAGTTTGCTTCCGGAAAAATGAACAAGGTCCTTCAGCAGACTGCGACCTGGGATGAGGCGGAAGCTAAGAATATCGTGAGAAGCGTGATCGAAAGCGGAAGGCCCTTTAACGTGATTTACGCGGAAAATGACGGTATGGCCAAGGGAGCGGTAGCGGCTCTGGATGAATACGGTATTACGCACGGCGTTTCGGGAGATGTGATCATAATATCCTTTGACTGTAACAAATGGGCGCTTAGAGAGCTCTATGCCGGGAACTGGAACTACGATGGGCAGTGCAGCCCTTTTCAGGCAGATTATGCCGAGGAAGCAATCAGGAGGCTTGAAATGGGAGATAATCTGCCCGATACCATGATCCTGGAAGAAAAGGGGTTTGATGCGGAATTCCTTACGCAGGATGATATCGCATACTATGGACTCGGAGAATGAATCCGGAAGCTTTTATACGCCCTTTTTACTTTTATGGAGCCGTTTCGGACGGACAGGCGGATTTTTGAATTGGCGTGGAATTATGAGGATAGAAACCGACAGACTGATCATAAGGTCAATAGAACGGGGAGATGAAGTAAAGTACGCCGCGATGGCAAAGGATGGGAGCCTTGCCGAGATCGGGTTCGACGAGAACTTCTCCGACTGGATGGAGGAATGGGTCAGTGAAGCCTTTGAGCTTACCCGGAAAGACGATCCGCATGAGGATTACATTCCCTGCACCGTTGTACTCAAATCCACAGGAGAAGTCATAGGGAATGTTGGGTGTACCTATTATGAAGACACCGGAAAGGTTGGAATCTGTTATTTTGCCGGCGCGGAGTTTCGTAAGAAAGGGTATGTCAGCGAGGCTGTTAAGGCATACGTCCCGTATTTCTTTGAGAAATACAATGAACCGGAAATGCTGGCAACAATTTTGGATTCCAATGTCCCGTCGTGGAAGACGGCGGAGAGAGCCGGATTTGTGCTGTCGGAAATAAAGATGTACAAGGATATTTATGATGAGAAGGAGAAACTGTACCGCTTTTACAGAATAAGCCGGGACTGATGCCCCTGAACCCTCCGGGGACGGAATGCCCCCCGGGAATGAACCCCGGGAATGAACCCCGGGGACGGGGTTATGGGGTCATTTGAACCTCGGGGACGGGGTTATGGGGTCATTTTAGGAGAAGATGACGTAAGTGCAGCAATTGGCGTAATGCTGCAGGAAACGTCATCTTCTTTTTTGTTGCAGGTGGTTCGGCGCAAATGTGTTGCAGATCGGGGAAATTGCTGATCGCGACACAAATCAGGATGGCCGGCCGGAAGCAAATGTGTTGCGGATCGTGGAAAATGCTGTTCGCAACACAGATCAAGAGGACTGGAGCGATGCAAGTGTGTCGCGAAATGCGAAAATGGCTGATCGCAACACAAATCAAGAGGACTGGAGCGGCGCGAGTGTGTTGCGAAATGCGAAAATGGCTGTTCGCAACACAAAGCAAGAGGAATGAAGCGGTGCGAGTGTGTTGCGAAATGCGAAAATGCTGTTCGCGACACAAACCCGGCTCTCCGCAAGAGCAGGTTTGCTCTAGATGCCCGCCGATGCCTGAAAATGACCCCCTAACCCCGTCCCCGGGGGTCAATAAGGGAGATGGTTTGGCACAAGTGTGTTGCGAAATGCGAGAATGGCTGATCGCAACACAAATCAGGATGGCCGGTCGGAAGCAAATGTGTTGCGGATCGGGGGAATTGCAGTTCGCAACACATATCAAGAGGACTGGACCGACGCAAGTGTGTTGCAGATCGTGGAAATGGCTGATCGCAACACAGATCAAGAGGACTGGAGCGATGCAAGTGTGTTGCGAAATGCGAAAATGGCTGTTCGCAACACAAATCAGGATGGCCGGCAGGAAGCAAGTGTGTTGCGGATCGGGGAAATGGCCGCTCGTAACACAAATCGGATGCTTAATAAGCAAGTTCGCTATTTGCTCGCCGACATCCAACGATAGCCCGCAAGCCACGGCACGGAGGCCGCCGGCGAAAATGACCCCATAACCCCGTCCCGGGGGGCCATTTCGTAAAATTTACGAGGGAAGTCGGGGTACCTTGCTAAGATGGACTCAGCAAGAAACAAAACGGTACTGCATAACGGCACTATGAAAGAGGAGGCCATCATGAGCACAAAAAGCAGAATCCAGAATCACACTCAGCCCTACGCAGGCACCCAATCCTACGCAGGCACTCAGTCCTACGCAGGCACTCAGCCCTACGCAAGCGCCAAACCCTGCATGGGCACCTCATCCTACACGAGCAGCACGGCCGGCAGAAGCGCCGCATCCCGGAGGAGCCGTGCCCCCCGCGTAGGCAACCAGCCCAGGACTCCTTTTTATGAGCCGGGATATATCCCGACCAATGACGTCAGGACGGAGATCTCGGTAGACCTTACGAATCCGAAGAAGATCTACGAGTATCTGCTCGACAGGGTCTACAAACAGCAGGAATACTGCAAGGATGCGACGATGATCCTCTTTAATCATATCCGGGGGATCACTTCAAGGAACATCGTCTGCGGACCTTCCGGATGCGGAAAGACCCTGGTGTGGCAGAGCCTCAAGAAGATCTGGCCCCGGATCATCTTTGTGGATTCTTCCCTGCTTACGAAGACAGGCTGGAAGGGGAATAACAACATAACCGATTTCCTTAAGAGAGTGGATCCCGCTAATCCGGATTACATCATTGTCTTTGATGAGTTTGACAAATGCGTTGCCCCGCAGCATACCAGCGGAGGTGAAAATGTTTCCGCGAACCTTCAGAGCGAGTTTCTGAAGATTCTCGAAGGATCCGAGGTCACGGTGAAAACGGAAGAGGGTGAGCGGACGATCGACACATCCAGGATGAGCTTTGTGCTTTGCGGGTCCTTCGGGGTACAGGCAGAAGCGATCAGAGACAGAAAATCCACATCCGGTTTCGGTTTCGGAGCGGAAAAGCATGAGGCAGAGATGTTCGAAGAAGAACTGACCATGCAGGATGTTATTGAATACGGTGTGATCAGGGAAGTCGCTTCGAGAGTCACAAGGATCGTCAATGTCCGGCCGCTTACCCTGGCGGATTACCGCTATCTCATCACGGAGCATTCCGCATCACCGGTGAGGCGGATCGAGGAGACATACGGTATGAAGCTTTCGCTTTCGAAGAAAAAGATCGACGAGATCGCCATGAACGCGTATGAGTCGGGGCTCGGGATACGAAATGTTACGGCTCAGCTGCAGCAGATCATGGACAGGCGCATCTTCGAAAGCTTCTCCGAACCGCAGGAGGTAAAGCTGGAAGCTGAGAAGCCTGCCACCGGAAGAAAGGGGAGAACCAAGAAGACAGTGAAAGTTTCCGAAGCACAGGAGCAGAAAGGAGAAAGCAATGAAATTTGATCTGAACTATGATGATGAAAACTTCCTTGACCTTATGATCGCGCCGGAGATGAGAGAGAATCCGGACACTCTGCACGACTATGCGGGCAGGCTGAAGATCAGAAATCCCGCACTTGATTTTGCGGAGATGGCAAAGGCCGGGCGCTTCAATGATATGAGTGATGAAGATTATGAGATCGCTCTGCGGAGGATAAAGACGGTATCCTCGTTTTTCTCCAACAAGCCTGATGCGAACATATTTCATATACTGGCGGAGTCGATAAAGTATATTCTCGCAACAGATAACGGACACTGACGGAAGCCCCGGCAGTCACCGGAAGCCCCGGGAGCCACCGGAAGCCCCGGCAACCGGGAACAGTCAGTTGCCGGAGGGCCGGTGATCCGGGCTGCCGGCAATGCGTCCGGAAGATGAGAGTGAAGGCCCGGCAGCCACCGGAAGCCCCGGGAGCCACCGGAAGCCCCGGCAACCGGGAACAGTCAGTTGCCGGAGGGCCGGTGATCCGGGCTGCC
>JAILLW010000043.1 GCA_024692955.1 Lachnospiraceae bacterium
CGGCTCTTTGTACACCGAGGTCCCCGTAGATATCCGCCGAGATATGGCTCTTATATTCCTCATAGGTACTCTCTCTCAGAGGCTCAAGCCTTCCTTCCGGAAAGGCGGGCGTCGGCTCCGGAGTAGGCGCCGGGGTCTCGGAGGGCCTTACCGTGGGTGTCGGTGAAAGAACGGGCGTCGGACTCGGAACCGGAGCCGGCTCCGGTTCGGACTGCTTCTTTAAAAGCTCCGCCTCATAAAGCTCTTTCTCCTCCTTTTCTCTTTTGGCCTCCTCACGGCTCTCCGAATCGAAGACCGTCCAGGGCAGGATCCCTTTTCCGATCCCGACGAAAACATCGGAAAGGAGCGGATCCTTAACGGGATCGCGCTCTATCGGCGAATAGACATTGCCCTGACCGGCAAGGGCAAGCAGGGTAAAGAGTATCATAAGTGAAATTGTGAGCAGAAGAAAGGGTGCTTTTTTCATCTTAAAACCGCAGATACATAAAGGGGTTGTTCGCTCCCGAGGCCGCATAATAGATTCCGATCCAGAAAAGCACGGAAAGAAGAAGGATCATGACCGCGCTCTTCCGGTATTTCAGGAACAGTTTCTCCGTCACCGGAAGGCAAAGCAGTATTCCGAAAAGGAACAGCAGCCCGTAATCTTTTATATACTCAAGGAAATCAAGGGGATCCACGTGTCCCGCACTTTTGCCGAACGGGAACATCCTCGAGAGGTAGGTCCACAGGTCCCGGAGATTCCCGATGGCAAATACCACCCAGGTAACGGGAATAAGAAGGATCACGTAAAGATGTCCCAGGATCCTGCTCTTATCAAGGATCTTTCCGAGGAAGAGCTTTTCCGCCACCACGAAAATCCCCAGCAGGACGCCCCAGATAAGGAAATTCCAGCCGTTTCCGTGCCAGAGCCCGGTAAGGAGCCAGACAATAAGAAGGTTTACAACGGTCCTTGCCTTCCCCCGTCTGCTTCCTCCGAGAGGGATATAGAGATAATCCCGGAAGAAAAAGCCGAGTGTCATATGCCAGCGGCGGTAAAACTCCGAGACCGAAGTCGATGCGTAAGGATGGTCGAAGTTCCGGATGAACTTACAGCCCATCATAATCAGGATCCCGGAGGCCATCAGCGAGTATCCGTAAAAGTCGAGATAGAGCTCAAGGGAATAGGCAAAGGCCCCGAGCCAGGAAAGCGGCGTGGAAATGCTCTCGTAGCCGTACATGGAAAGATCGTTCCAGAGGATCCCGATCCTGTCAGCGAGGATCGTCTTCATGGCAAGGCCGATGGCGAAGATCTTCAGTCCCTCCTCCAGATCCTTCAGTGAAAAGTGCTTCTCTTCAAAGAAGCCGCCGTCCTCAAACCGCATGATCGGGCCCTGCTGGATCTGCGGGAACAGGGAAAAATACAGCACGGATCTGAGGATCCCGGGTTTCTTTACGATCTTTTCCCTGAGAATATCGATCTGAAATGAGATCATCTTAAACACATAAAAGCTGATTCCGAGGGGCATGGCCGTGATCTTCGCTGTCTGGAGGACCTTAAAGGCAAGAAGTACGAGAAGATCCAGAATGACGGCGGCCAGAATGAAGATCCCCCGCTTTTTCGATCCGTCCCCGCCGGAGGCTGCCCGGAAGCTTCCTTCCGCAAGAAGGGCATTAAGTACCGAGAGTCCGAGGAGCAAAAATACATAAAGCGGCTCCCCCGCCGCATAAAAAAGAAAGCTCCCCAAAAGAGCGACGGCGTTCTTCGCTTTGGGCGGTACGATGTGATAAAGGATCAGAAAGACCGGCAGAAAGCGGAAAATGAAACTCAGGGAGGTAAAGGAGCAAAGATCACTCATAGAGCCCGCCCTTCAGCTTCTGCATCCCTCTTTGAACCGCATCTTTGGAATTCTTCCAGTCCGCATCCTTATTGCGGTAGTCGAATTTCTCCACAAGCCAGCTGACATCCTCCTCAAGTCTTAAGAGGTTTTCTTCCATCAGTTTGAACATCATCGGATAGAAATCCTCCTGTTCCTTCCCGGAAAGCTCGGAATAAGATGCCGCCATAATGTCCCGGAAATGGGAAAGGCAGAAGCCTTTCGTCGCTTTCAGCCGCTCTGCAAAATCAGTTTCCTTCCGGTACATATGGAAAAATGTCGCGATATAGCGGTCATAGGTCTCGGAGGCGCGTTTGCATATATAACAGCTGTTATTCTTCTCGTTAAGCCATTCGGACATATGACTTCCCGGGGTATCCGCCCCCGTCAGCCGGTCCTTAAGGCTCCTTTTCCCGGGAGAAAAGCGCCTGACTTCTTCCCTGAATTCCGCATTGATCTTCTTAAAATGGGTTTTCAGGATCCAGGCGTTTCCGAGTGTGTTTCCGTATTCATACATCTTTTTGAAATGCGGCCGGCAGAAGCCCTCTTTGTCCGTCATTTCCCGGACATCCGACTCCATGTAGGAGGATCCGCTTCCCAGGACAAAATCAAGAAGATCCTGCTCGATCTCCTTTTCAATATGACAAAAGGGGCACTCGCCCCCTAAGTTCAACGCGTCATTCAGCGGTATGGTATATAAGACTTCCTTCATTATTTGTATCCTATGTTCCTTAACTCGACCAGATACTTCTTCACTTCCGTATAATAAGCGTCCACCCGGTATTCATCCTCCTTCAGGATCCGGAGGAGCACGGCATCACAGACGAACTCAATGATCTCATCGAGCTTTGCCACATCCGTGTTCTCCTTCAGGTGGGTACGGTTGGCATGCGCGAAATACTCATCGATCTTTTCCTTAACTACGTTCCGTCTGTCCGCGATCTCATTCAGCGCTTCAAGCACGTTCTCGTTCTTCGTGCTGTTCAGGAAGGCGATCATATATGGATAGCTCTTCATGACACTGACTTTCGCATTCTCGATCTGAAGGTGCAGACCGAAATAGTCGTTATCCGAAATATCGACCGTACTGGTCATCTCCAGGATCGTATATTTCGTGCTGTAATCGTAGATAAAGGAATACAGGCCGATCTTATTGGTAAAATAATGAAAGAGCAGGCCTTTGGATATGCCGGCTTCCTTCACGATATCGTCGGTGCTCGCATGGGCATAGCCGTTCTGCGCGAAGATCTTCAGCGCCGCGTTGATCATCCTGTCCTGTTTTTCCTTCTTGAGATCAAAGAATTTTTCGTTCATTGAGAAAGCCCCCGATACCCTCCCCGCATTGACTTTTCGGGTCGGTTCTTAAAAGATACCATACTTTGAAAAGGGGTTCAAGAGGCTCGGGAGTTAAACAACAAACGTTATCATCCGCACTTATTAAATTTCTCGAAAGATACTTTTTTTTGCCCGTAAAATGGAGTAAACTATAGTGCATAATCCCTATTTCTTATGGAAAAAACAGATTGGAGGGTAACATGAGCAAATTCGGAAAATTCTTATTCGGCACCGCCATCGCGAGTGCGGCCGCATACGGCGCCTATTGTTATCTGCGCAAGGAAGAGGTGCTTACACCGGTTGCGGAGGATGACGAGGATGAGCCTTTCAACGAAGATCTTGACGGAGAGCCCACAAAGGCCCGCTCCTATGTCAATCTCTCATTTGACAAGGACCGCGCAAAGGAAGTCGCGGACAAGAATATTAAAAAAGCGAAAGAAGTCGTACAGGATTCCATCCAGAAAGTGGAGGACTTTTTCAGCGAAGGCAACAACACCACCGTTGGCGAGATCGTCGGCGGCGTAAAGGAAAAGGCTTCTTCCGTGGTTGCTGCCGCGAAGGATAAAAAGGATGATCTCGCTTCGAAAGCAAAGAGCGTTACCGAGGACCTTAAAGAGAAGGCATCCTCGCTGACCGGAGCGGACAAAAGCGACTCTTCCGATCTTGCGGAAGCTGCGGAGGATCTTGCGGAAGCCGCATCCGAAAAAGCGGAGGATATTAAAGAAGCCGCATCCGAAAAAGCGGAGGATATTAAAGAAGCCGTTTCCGAAAAGGCAGAGGATATCAAAGAAGCCGTTTCCGAAAAGGCGGAAGATCTGAAGGAGACCGCTTCCGAAGAAGCCACGAGCCTTAAGGATCTTTTCGGCGAGAAGGAAGATACCGTGACCGAGGCGGTTAATGAGTCCTGGGATGCGATCTCCTCTTCCGATGAGGCTGCCGAAAAGCCTCAGGAAGTCTTCAATAGCAAGACCGAAGAATTCTTCTGAAATGACGATCGACAAAGATGATCTCTTAAACAGCATACTTGCGAGCATAGACCGGATCCATAACGTCAGTTCCGACGAGATCCCGAACGTGAACCTCTATATGGACCAGCTTACGACGCTTATGGACGGTCTGCTTGCACATTCCACGCGAAATCCCGGTGAGGACAAGATCCTGACCAAAACCATGATCAACAATTACGCGAAGAATGACCTGCTCCCTCCTCCCGATAAGAAGAAATACTCGAGGGAGCATATTCTTATGCTGATCTTTATCTATTACAGCAAGGGCATCATGTCCATCACCGACATCCATACCATGCTGAAGCCCTTATGCGACCGGTATTTCCATTCGGACGGACCGGTCAACCTCTGCTCGATCTATGATGAGGTCTTCAGTATGGAGGGGGAACGGACGGAGGATCTGAAAAAAAATCTGAGCACGATGTTCGAACGTGCCCAGAAAACCTTTGAAGACTGCTCCGAGGAGGACCGTGAGATCCTCCAGCGGTTCGCCTTTATCTTTATGCTCGGTTATGATGTCTATACAAAGCGCCTGCTCATCGAGAAGCTTCTCGATGAATTCGGTGATGTTTCCTCGCCCGAATAGGCATTTCCCCCGTTTTTCTATCTCAGATCGAATCCAAGTTTCTCATAGGGAATGGCGATCTCTATGAATCCCGAGGCGTAAGACCCCATATCGTAGGGATAATAATATACCGTGATCCCGTCTTCCTCGAAGGAGGCCAGCATATAAAGGGAGGCGCTCTCTTTCGCGTTGCCGAGCATCTCCTTCTCGGCCGCTTCCTTATCCTCACTGTCCGCGTAGGAGGTGTAATAACGGTATTCGTCAGCCTTTTTCCAGTCCTCCACGGTGTATTTCGCGACCAGATCCTTGAATTCTTCTTCCGTACCCGGATAAAGATCCGAAAGGGTAAGCTCTTCTCCGGTATTCAGGTCAAACAGGAGGAACCGCATTCCCGGATAACCGTGTGCTCCGCCTTCGAAATCATATTCATTGAATGCGACCTCCGCATAATGAGCCCCGATCTTCCGGGCGTAACTGAAGTTCCAGTCGTAGGTATAGGCCGAAAACCACTTCACCCCGTACTCTTCATCCTCCTTCATCATATCGTACTCTTCCTGCGCGCTTTCCGCCACATGCCGCCCGTAATCGGCGATACCGTCATAGACGCCGGACAGGAGGCTGTTCATCTTTTTGGAAACCTCGTCCGTCTCATCGAAGTAGAAATACTCATAATATCCGCGGAAGCATTGCGCTTCCTGATCCTTCGTTTTCACGTTCTCCTCGAAGAATTCCGTCCTCCCGAGATCGGAAAACTCAAGATGCATGTCCTTCGCGCCGGTCGGTGTGCCCGCTTTTCCCGAGGGCTCTTTTCCGGTCTCTTTCCAGACAAGATCCCCTCTTTCCTCATCATAGTCAATATAACAGCACCGGTCGTCAAGAACCGTAAAGGCCGCGTCCCTTGTTCCCATGGAGCAGGCGACCTCCCCGTAATTCAAAGACGCTCCGGGGATCCTGGTGCTCACTGCGGCGATCCTGTCCGAATCCTGCATCGCACAGGAAAAACCGTTTATTTTTTCCCGGTAGATCTCCCTTCCCGTTTCCATCCCGCCTTCCGTAAGCACGGGAACGGAATAGTAAAGATATCCGTCGCTTATGGCAAGGCATCTGACTTCATTGTCCGCGAAAGGGAGCTTGCAGGAAGCGATTTTCCCGCTTTCCTTCACATCATAGATCTCCAGGGTTTTCTCACTGTTATTGTAGGTCTCCGGGTCATAACTGTTGATCGTGCAGATCAGATAGTTTTCATCAAAGAAGGCAAACCCTGTCCAGCTGTTTTCATGCTTTCCGCAGTTTACGGTCCCGATCTCCGCTCCCGTCCTGTCATACATATGGACGATCCCGGTTTCCGGATCCTTCATATAGATCCTGCCCGCCACGGAAAGATCATGCATGATCCCCTCCCCTGCAAGCGGTTCATACTGAAGATCCTGCCTCAGGTGCCGGTACACTTCCTCCGCCTCATAGTCCTCGAGGAACGCGTCGCCTGAAGGATCATAATAAAAGACCTGCTGGTTTTCGTAATCGCCGGAGCTGTTTACATGGTAATA
>JAILLW010000092.1 GCA_024692955.1 Lachnospiraceae bacterium
GATCCCTTATTACAGCAGCGAATTTAAAGAGTGATACGGGACTTTGAGCAAAAGAGCTCCCCGACAGGAACGTAAGAGCCTTTGCCCGTATTGAAAGTGCAGAAAAGTACAGAGATCTCTCTGTACTTTTTCATTATTCGAAGCTGTAGTATAATGGCCTTTATGATCTGGATCCTGCTGGTTCTCTTTTACGGCCTGGCAAAGGGCGTAAGAGATGTTGTCAAGAAAAAAGCCCTGACGAAAAACACGGTAATGGAAGTATTATTCGTTTATACCTTCCTTGCCTTTATGATGTGTATCCCGGAAGCGGGGGATGCCATCCATATGCCGCGGAATTACTATCTTCCCGTTCTTTTAAAGAGCGTGGTCATTTTTCTCGCCTGGATCTTTTCTTTTCATGCCCTTGATCATATGCCGATAAGCATATATGGCGTGCTTGATCTTTCGAGGATCCTGTTTGCTACGATGCTGGGCGTTATCGTGCTTCATGAAGTAATGAGCCCTTCGCAGGTGGTCGGACTGATGCTCGTATTATGCGGACTTTTTCTCCTGAAGCTCTTTCCTTTGCTGATGCGGAGCATGCAAAAAAAGCGCTATGAGAAATTCGTAAAGGAAGTCGCCGAAGAAGAGAAAAGGAAATACGGGAAGGGAAGATCCGAAGCCGGTATGGAAGCGACGGAAAGTGCTGAGGGAGTATCTTCCGGAGAGAGTACTGAGACGGGAGAGGAGTCCATGCAGCTGCGGTTCGTGGTGATGGCATTTCTTTCCTGCCTGCTTAATGCGGTGTCAGGACTTCTTGACAAGATCTATATGAAGGAGATCACGAGCAGTCAGCTGCAGTTCTGGTATATGCTGTTTCTTACGCTTCTCTATGGAGCCTTCTTCCTGGTCACCCGTACAAGGATCCGGAAGAATGTATGGACGAACGGCTGGATCTGGCTGCTGAGCTTTCTCTTCGCGGCCGCCGACAGGGCGCTTTTCATTGCGAATTCCTATTCGGACTCGCGGGTTACGGTCATGACCCTGATCAAGCAGAGCAGCTGCCTTATCACCATCGCGGCCGGACGGTTCATCTTTAAGGAAAAGAATATCGGCTACAAGATCATATGCGCGCTTGTAATTTCCGCGGGGATCGTGATCGCGGCATTATAGCGGCTTTCGGGAATAAAAAACTCCCGGCGAAGAGGCCTTTCGGATTTTTGGCTTCGACGTCGGGAGAATCTTTACGATATGCTTTTCTCTGCAGATCTTATTTTGCCTTGCCCTGGTTCGCTACCGCTTCCATCTTGGCTTTTAAGGCTTCCTGATCGCCGAGATAGTAGTGGCGGATCACTTTGAAATCATCATCGAATTCATAAACAAGCGGAACCGCTGTCGGAATATTAACACCGATGATCTCTTCGCTGGAAAGATTGTCAAATTATTTTACGAGAGCGCGGAGGGAATTGCCGTGTGCCGCGATCACAACCCGCTTTCCGGCCTGCATATCCTTTTTGATCGTTTCGTTGAAGTAAGGGATAACACGCTCAATGGTGGTTTCGAGGCTTTCATGAGCGGGGAGAAGAGCCTTGTCCACGTTACGGAACATAGCCATCTTCGTGGCGCTTCGTTCGTCGTTTTCATCCAGTGCGGGGGGCTTTACGTCGAAGGAACGTCTCCAGATCTTTACCTGATCCTCACCGTACTTCTCGGCCGTTTCGGATTTGTTGAGTCCCTGAAGCGCGCCGTAGTGACGCTCGTTCAGCTGCCATGCCTTGATGACCGGGAGCCATGCACGGTCCATCTCATCGAGGGTGATGTTGAGAGTATGGATCGCTCTCTTGAGGTATGAAGTATAGCATACATCAAAATCGTAGCCTTCCGCCTTCAGCGTCTTTCCGGCATTGGAGGCTTCCTCGCGGCCCTTATCGGAAAGATCAACATCCGTCCAGCCCGTAAAGAGGTTCAGTTTGTTCCATTCGCTTTCGCCGTGTCTTAAGAGTACCAGCTTCATCATAATCTTTTTTCTCCGTTTCTTGATAGTGTCGTGCAAATTGCGCCGCAATCTGTATTTTAGCATAGAAGAAAGTGATTTTAAAGATATCCTGTGAGGAAAAAACATTTTCTTGCCTACCCATATAAACTGTGCTATAATTCGCACGTGTGTAACGCAAATAACCTAATCAGTCATTGTTAGGGGCTGAAGGGAGGGTTGAGATATGTCGAACGTGATCGTAAAAGAAGGCGAGAGCCTTGACAGCGCTTTAAGAAGGTTTAAGCGCAGCTGCGCGAAGGCGGGGATCCAGCAGGAGATCCGTAAGCGTGAGCATTACGAGAAGCCCAGCGTCAGACGAAAGAAAAAGTCTGAAGCTGCAAGGAAGCGGAAGTATAACTGATGCCGAAAGGCCCTTGAGGATTCCTTGAGGGCTTTTTATTAAGTCAAACAGCTTTTACGGAAGGGAGTACGGAACGTATCTTATGGACGCGATCTGGACAAAGGAATTATTCGGCACGGATGTTTATCATCTTGTGGGTGCATTTATCATATACAGTATGCTGGGATGGCTTGTGGAGTCGATCTATATGTCGATCTGCAATAAAAAGATCACGAACCGCGGATTCGGGAGAGGACCGTTCTGCCCGATCTACGGCTTCGGTGCCGTGTTCGGTTATCTGATCTTAAGACCTCTCACCGGACAGTATGTGAAGCTTTATTTCGCCGGGGCGATCCTTGCGACGGTTTTTGAATTTCTGGTAGGGAAGCTGATGATCAGGGTGCTCGGAAGCCTCTGGTGGGATTATAACGACAAGCCTCTTAATTACAAGGGGATCATCTGTCTTGAGAGCACGCTTGCCTGGGGCTGTTATGCCCTTATCGTATTCGGGTTTCTGAACCGGAAGATCGTGAACACGCTGGACCTTGAGGGCGACAGATTCGGAGATACGGCGGTCCAGAGGGTATGTATTTTCGTGCTCCTGATGGCGGTCATGGATTATCTGTACCGCTTCTACGATCTCTACAGGAAACGCCATGAAAAGGAAGAGGCTCCCGCTGAGAGTGATATGGAAGAACTTTTCGTAAATGACGGACCGGAAGAACTCTTTGCCGATGAAAAGCGAAAAGAGATCGGACAGAGAGTATCCGACTGACCGGTGGTGCTGATGATCGTTTTTCTTTCCTGTATCGGAATCCTGATTCTGTTTTTTCTGGCGGTGATGGCAGTTGACTGTCACCGTTTTGTTGTACGCAACTATCTGGTTGAAACGGATATGATCAAAAAAGATCTGGTCCTTGTGCTTCTTGCGGATCTCCATTCCCGTACCTTCGGAAAAGAGAACGAAAAACTCAAAAAGGCCATTGAAAATGCCGCTCCGGATATTGTTCTTTGCGGAGGGGACCTCATCAATGCTTCGCTGAAAGACGACGGGAAAGCGGGAGAAGACCTTCTTTCCTTTTTGGGGAAAAGATATCCGGTTTTTCATGTGAACGGAAATCATGAAATGAAGATAAGAAGGCACCCCGACGTTTTCCGTTTTTCCTATGAGGATTACCGGGAAAAAGCAGGGGAAGCCGGCGTCCGTTTCCTTGAAAACGAGAGCGTATTCTTTGAAGAGACCGGTGTCCGGATCACCGGCCTTGAGCTTCCGCCCGAATATTATGATAAGCGGAAGAAAATCAGTCTTTCCTCAGAGGAACTCATCGGAATGATCGGTCTGCCGCAACTAAACTGTTTCGAGATCCTTCTTACCCATGACCCGGAATACTTTGAAGCTTATGCCGGCTGGGGAGCGGATCTTACGCTTTCGGGACATGTGCACGGCGGGCTTATGCGTCTTCCCGGAAATAAGGGCTTCATATCACCGAGACTGCGCCTTTTCCCGAAATACAGCGGCGGGCTTTACCGGTGCGGTGATTCCCGTATGGTATTGTCCTGCGGGCTCGGCTTTCATACCCTTCCTTTGCGGATCTTCAATCCGGGAGAACTTTCCGTAATAAAGATCACTTCAAAAACGTCTGTTTTTTAAATCCCCAACCCCTTGCACCGGACAGGATCCTTTGATACAATATCTTGCGGAACAAAAAGCCGGGAGATCTATATCTTGGGCTTTTGGTACATATGGTATCTGTACGCAAGAGAAAAAGGAGAGGAATTATGAGTTTTGATCCGAAACTGTTCGACCATACGATCCTGAAGGCGGACGCGTCCTGTGCGGATGTGAAGAAAGTATGCGCGGAGGCCGTTAAGTACGGGTTTGCCTCGGTCTGCGTGAATACATATTACGCGAAACTCGTGAAAAAGGAGCTTGAAGGTTCCGGCGTGGAGCTGTGCTGCGTGGTCGGCTTTCCTCTCGGACAGGCGGATTCCGAAAGCAAGGCTTTCGAAGCATCCCGGGCCGTTCAGGCAGGGGCGGATGAGGTGGATATGGTGATCAATGTGGCGGCATTGAAGGACGGCGATTATGATGCCGTATCAAAGGATATTGCCGCGGTGCGTGAGGCGACAAAGGGCCGTGTGCTTAAAGTGATCATCGAAACCTGCCTCCTTACGGATGAGGAAAAGGAAAAAGCCTGTGAACTCTCGGTGAAGGCGGGAGCGGATTTCGTAAAGACCTCAACGGGCTTTTCGACCGGAGGAGCGAAAGCGGAGGATGTGGCTCTCATGCGGCGCGTGGTAGGTCCCTCCATCGGCGTAAAAGCTTCCGGAGGTATCCGTGATGCCGCGACTGCCCGGAAGATGCTGGATGCCGGTGCATCAAGACTCGGGACCAGCGCCACCGTGGCGATCGTGGAGGGAGCCTGAAATGCTCACTCCCGCGATACCCGTTAAACTCGAGGTCTTTGAGGGACCTCTGGATCTTCTCCTGCATCTGATCGAAAAGAATAAAGTGGATATTTATGATATCCCCATCGTTACCATTACGGAGCAGTACCTCGATTACATTAAAAAGATGGAGACCGAGGACATGAATGTAATGAGCGAATTCCTCGTCATGGCGGCAACCCTCCTTGACATCAAGGCAAGGATGCTTCTTCCGAAGGAGATCAATGAGGACGGGGAGGAAGAGGATCCGAGAGCGGAGCTTGTTCAGCAGCTTCTTGAATACAAGATGTGCAAATATATGGCCTATGAGCTTAAGGATCGCCAGGTGGACGCGTCCCATACCTATTACAGGATGCGGACTCTGCCCAAGGAAGTGGAAGAGTTCAGAGAACCCGTTGATCTTCAGGATCTTCTCGGGGATACGACGCTTGCGAAACTTCAGGAGCTTTTTCAGCTCGTGGTCAGGAGATCCGAAGACAAGATCGATCCCGTGCGTTCCTCTTTCGGGAATATCCGGAAAGAAGAGATCGACATGGAGGAAAAAACGGCCTATATCATGGACTATATTACGGGCCACCGGAATCTCCTTTTTATCGATCTTCTGCGGGAACAGCGTTCACGGATCGAGATCATCGTGACATTTCTCGTGATCCTTGAGATGATCCGGATCGGGCAGGTTACGATCCGCCAGGACAGGATATTCGGTGACATCTACATCAGCGCAGTGCCCGACTTTCAGATTCCTGCCGGCTTTGTAATGACGGCGGGCGCATGATCGGAGAAGGAATGAACAAAGAACAGGAGAAAGCCGTACTCGAAGCGATCCTTTTTACCATGGGGGATGCGGTGGAGACCGAGAGACTCGCGGCGGTTCTTGAAAAGGAAAAAGATTATACAAGAGAGCTCCTTCTGGAGCTTCAGGCAGAGTATGAGGGATCCCCGCGCGGAATGACGCTGATCGAACTCGAGGATTCCTTTCAGATGTGCACGAAATCCTCTATGTATGAATATCTTGTGAAGATCGCGAAGACGCCGAGGAAATACGTGATCACGGATACCATGCTCGAGACGCTTTCGATCATTGCCTACAAACAGCCGATCACAAGAGCCGAGATCGAGAAGGTGAGAGGGGTGTCCTGCGATCATGCCGTAAACCGCCTTCTTGAATTCGGACTCATCACGGAACTCGGAAGAAAGGACGCTCCCGGAAGGCCGCTTCTTTTCGGTACGACGGAAGAGTTCCTTCGCACGTTCGGGGTAAAGTCTCTTGAGGAACTTCCTGAGCTGACCGCGGTCCAGATCGAAGAGTTCCGCGCGCAGGCGGAAGCCGAGGCCGGCAACGTCAATCTGGATATCTGAAATATTCCCGAAATATTCCAAAGTTTTTCTTTGCTTTCCAAGTGTTTTATGCTATAGTAGTCTAGATATTTTTCGGTTTCCAAAAGAAACTGCTTACTACTATAAAATATGGAGGTCAGAATATGAGTACTACTTCACAGGCAGGAAAGAGAATCGAAGCTCTTCTTGACGAAAACAGCTTCGTTGAGATCGGTGCCGGCATCACCGCCAGAAGCACCGATTTTAATCTGAAGCAGGAAAAGACCCCGTCTGACGGCGTAGTGACCGGCTACGGACTCATCGACGGAAATCCCGTGTATGTGTACAGCCAGGACGTTTCCGTGCTGAACGGCAGCGTGGGCGAGATGCATGCCGGAAAGATCGTAAGACTGTACGATCTGGCGCTCAGAACGGGCGCACCCGTGATCGGACTCCTGGAATCAGCGGGACTGAGACTTCAGGAGGCGACGGATGCTCTGAATGCTTTCGGAAAGATCTATCAGAAACAGACGGAAGCGTCCGGCATCATTCCCCAGATCAGCGCGGTATTCGGAAACTGCGGAGGAGCTCTTGCGATATCGGCGGCTCTTTCCGATTTCACCTTTATGGAGACGGAGAAAGGAAAGCTCTTCGTGAACTCCCCGAACTGTCTGGACGGAAACTATACGGCCAAGTGTGATACCTCTTCGGCGGCATTCCAGTCTGCCGAGACGGATAATGTGGACTATTGCGGAAGCGAGAGCGAAGTGCTTGACGCGATCCGCACCCTGGTTTCGATCCTCCCTTCAAACAATGACGGGGAGTATGATTTCCAGGATACCTCCGATGATCTTAACCGGAGTCTTCCTTCCATCGAAGCATCCGTTCAGGATCCGGCCATCGCGCTTTCTCAGATCTCAGATGATTCCATCGTATTTGAAACCAAACCCGCTTACGCGAAAGAGGTTGTTACCGCTTTCATAAAGCTGAACGGAATGACGGTCGGCGCGATCGCAAACCGCACTGCCCTGTATGACGAAAACGGAGAACTTGCGGAAAAGATCGAGCCTTATATGACCGCTTCGGGATGTGTGAAGGCTGCCGATTTCGTTAATTTCTGCGATGCCTTTGAGATCCCCGTGCTCACGCTTACGAATGTGAAAGGCTTCAAGGCATGCACCTGCAATGAAAAGAAGATCGCGAAGGCCTCCGCTAAACTGACCTATGCTTTCGCAAACGCTTCGGTTCCCAAGGTAAATGTTTATGTGGGCGAAGCCTTCGGCTCTGCCTGCATCGCGATGAATTCGAGAGCGCTCGGCGCGGATCTTACGATCGCATGGCCGGAAGCGAAGATCGGAACGATGGATGCGAAAATGGCTGCAAGGATTCTCGGAGACGGGAAGGACGCCTCGGAAGTACAGACCATCGAGAAGGAATACTCCGAGCTTCAGAACGGCGTGAAGAGCGCTGCCGCCCACGGCTATATCGATGAGATTGTAGCTCCTTCCGATACAAGGAAGTATCTCATCGGCGCTTACGAGATGCTGTTCACGAAGAATGACGGGATCCCCGCGAAGAAGCACGGAACTGTTTAGAAAGGAAGGCGGATAATGAAGAAATTACTGGTTTCATTAAGCATAGCGCTGAGCCTTCTTCTTGTAACAGCCTGCTCCGGCAAGGAAGATACCGCTTCGTATATTGCCGACTCGGACGCGCTTTCTCTCGGAAACTCCGCGGCTTATATGGTATCCCAGGTAGTGGATCAGGGCATGGAGGAATCCTATGCGGCGAATGTGGCTGCACAGGGAGCCGATCCGGCACCGTATGCGAACGCTTTCGAAAGCTGGAAGAGAGCGAAGGAAGACATCGGAGAGTTCCTGGGAGTCGGGAACCTCGTTTCCAATACCATGGAAGTCGATGTGCTTGGCAATATGAAGAAGGGGATCATTGAAGTTGAGATCCTCGGAAGCGACCACGATGCCGTTCTTGAAGTGATGTGTGAACGCGGAGAGATCACGAGCATCACGACGAATGTCAGATACAGCTTTGCCGAGAATATGAAAAAGGCCGGGCTTAACACACTGCTTGGAATGGGAACCGTATTCTGCGTGCTGATCCTGATCAGCCTGATCATCAGCGCGTTCAATCTGATTCCGAAGATCCAGAACCTCGGAAAGAAGAATAAGGTGAGCCCGACGGAACAGGCAGTGGAAGGCGCCATCGCCCAGATCATCGAGCAGGAAGAAGCTGCCGACGATACGGAACTTGTGGCGGTGATCGCTGCGGCGATCGCGGCAAGCGAAGGCCGGACCTCCACGGATGGATTCGTGGTCAGAAGCATCAGGAAACGTGCCCGCAGGTGGGCTTAATCGATCATAATATTTCAGGAGGATTTCAGAATGAAAAACTATACCATTACCGTAAATGGCAACGTATATGATGTAACCGTTGAAGAAGGCGCAGGCAACGGCGCTGCGGTGTCCGCACCGGCAGCACCCAAGGCCGCACCGAAGGCAGCTCCCGCTCCCGCACCGAAGGCAGCGTCTCAGGGCGCAGGCTCGATCCGCGTGGAAGCCGGCGCGGCTGGCAAAGTATTCAAGATCGAAGCGAATGTCGGTCAGGCGGTAAAGAAGGGTGACCCCGTAGTGATCGTGGAAGCGATGAAGATGGAGATCCCGGTTGTCGCTCCCGAAGACGGTACCGTAGCGAGCATCGACGTTGCTGTCGGTGACGCGGTAGAGGCAGGCGCACTTCTGGCCACCTTGAACTGAGCCGGTTTTAAGGAGGTAACGTAAATGAGCTATATAGCAAGCACGCTTGACAATCTGATCCATCAGACGGCGTTCTTCAATCTTACGATCGGGAATGTCGCGATGATCGGTGTCGCCTGTGTCTTTCTTTTCCT
>JAILLW010000104.1 GCA_024692955.1 Lachnospiraceae bacterium
TGCAACACACTTTTGTCTTCCGCGGAGCGCGTGGAGGATCAGGAATGTGTTGTGGGGAGCAAAAACAGTGAAATGCAACACACTTATGCTTTCTTTGAGCGCGAGACGTCGCTCGACGTCCGGGGGACGTCGGTCAGCGACGACCGGAGCGGAGCGGAGACCTCGAACCTCGAGGGCTCGGATCCGCTCCATAGCGAAAAAGAGGGTATCCCATCGGGATACCCTCTTTCCGCTATAGAGCGCGAGACGGGACTCGAACCCGCGGCCTCGACCTTGGCAAGGTCGCGCTCCACCAACTGAGCCACTCGCGCAAAAGTCTGTCCGAAACGGACAAGTGATATCTTACAATAGATCTGAAGGTTTGTCAACGGTTTTTCAAGGTGATAAAATGGAACCTGAAATATGCTCCGGAAAAAGCCTGTCCCGGCGGGACAAAAAGGGGGAAATATGGCGGAAAACACGGACAAAACGCTGCGGAACAAACTGATCTATCAGATCTTTATCCGGAATTACGGGGAGAAGGGGACCTTCAAAAAAGTGGAGGAGGACCTCTCGAGGATCAGGGATCTGGGGACGGACATCATCTATTTTCTGCCGATCCACCCCATCGGGGAAAAGAACCGGAAGGGAACCCTGGGTTCCCCCTACGCGATCCGCGATTACCGGGGGATCAATCCGGAATACGGGACCATGGAGGATTTCATCAGTCTTACGGAAGCGATCCATGAGGCGGGGATGAAATGCATGATCGATGTGGTATATAATCATACTTCGCCGGATTCCGTCCTTGCCGCGGAGCATCCCGGATGGTTCTATCACCGGGAGGACGGCTCCTTCGGAAACCGGGTCGGCGACTGGACGGACATCATCGACCTTGACTATACGAATCCGGAGCTTTGGGATTATCAGATCGAGACCCTGAAATTCTGGGCACAGTATGTGGACGGCTTCCGCTGTGATGTGGCGCCTCTTGTGCCGGTGGAATTCTGGGAAAGGGCAAGGCGCGAGACAAAAAAGGTCCGCCCCGGCTGCATCTTTCTTGCGGAGTCCGTGGAACCGGGCTTTATCCTCCACCTGCGTGGAAGAGGGATCAGAGCCCACAGCGATGCGGAACTCTACCGCGCCTTTGATATCCTGTATGATTATGACATTCAGGAATTCCTGACGGGATACCTGAAGGGGAAATCCTCCCTTCAGGCTTACGCGGATGCCGTGAACCGACAGGAATACATCTATCCGGATGAGCATATAAAACTCTGTTTTCTTGAAAACCACGACCAGACGAGGGCCGCGTTCCTTGTGCCGGACAAAAAGGCGCTCCGGAACCTGACCGCATTTTCCTTCTTCCGGAAGGGGACCGCATTTTTATACGCGGGGCAGGAATTCGGGGTTTCCCATCTTCCGACGCTTTTTGACGCGGACCCCGTCAGCCTTATTCCGGAGGACGGAACCGATCTTACGGAGCTTATAAAAATACTTTCGAAACTGAAAAAAAATCCCGCCTTTACCGACAGCATCTTTCATGCGGAGGCACCGCTTCCGGATGTCCTTGTGGCAGAACACTCGGAAAAAGAGCAGCCAGGAACGGTGTGCCCGCAAAACGGAGAAACGAAAAAAGCCGCGGTGGGGATCTTTTCGCTGAAGGGAAAGAGCGCGACCGTTCCTGTACCGCTTCCGGACGGGATCTTTCATGATGAGATAAGCGGCAGGGAAACAGAGGTCTTCCGCGGAATGATACGGACCTTCGGAGAACCGGTCCTGATCCTTCCGGGGAAAGCATCGAAAGGAGCGGCAAAATGAGGAATTCCGGTGGAAAAACCGCACTGATCCTGCTTGCGCTGATCCTTGTCTGCTCCCTCTTTTCCGGCTGCGCCCTTGCGGGAAAGATACTGGGCCGTGCTCTTGAAAAGGGGAAGAACGGGAAGGAACAAACCGAAGAGACTCAAAAGGACGAAGAGACAAAGGATCCTGAGAACGCCCCGGAGAAGGAGACCGCGGAAGCCGGAGGGGCCAAAGAAGACGGCACCGGGCAGGATGCAGGGGGAAAAGAAGACGAAACAACCCCCGGCGATGATAAAAACGATCCGGAGGGATCCTTGAAAAGCGCGGATGAGCCCAAAACCCTGGGCGAAAAGCTCTGCGGGAAATACAGCCTTAAGATCTCCGGGGATGAATATTTCATCCTTGAGATCATGAGATTCGGGGACAATCTTTATGCCGGCGGCGGCTATGCCTTTGACGATCATGAAGAGGGGATGGACAGGACCTTGGGTGCCTATTCCTTCTATGCGATGGAATTTCTTCCGGAGGAGGCGGAAGCCTTCGGGAGAACGGATACGGAAGAAGCCGCCATCGGTGTTGCCGGTTTTTCCGTAATGTCGAATTTCGGAAAGTACTGGGGTGCACCCGAAAAAGGAACGATCCGTCTTGATGACAATGGTGTCATTTTTTCCGGATTCCCGGATTCGGAATTTTTCGTCGAAGAAGTCCTCGGGAAAACCCTGATAAGGGATGCGCGGGTGGAAAACACCTTTCCCTATATGAATCCGGAGGAAGCCTGGTTTGAAGACCCTCCGTACCCGGTGGAGGGCATCTTCCGGGAAAAGGGCACAACGGATCCGGTCTGGCTCGATTTTCCGGGGAGACAGAATCTCCGGATCTACCGGAAACTACCGGGAGAGGAAGTGCTTCTCCTCGGAGGGGCCTTCACATATGACAATGATGTCATAAATTATGAAGCGAGCATATTCGGAAACGGGGGCGCTCCGGAAACCCTGAATATAGAGATCCGGGAACTGGATGAGGACACCCTCAAGGTCCGCTTTAAGGATGCGGATCATCTTTTCGGGGATGTGATCCGCGTCTTTGAAAAGAAAGAAGAGAAGGATGTCCCCGTCGTTACGGTTTCCGATGCGGAAGAAGCGGGGCTTGATGAAGATTACGGGTTAAGGAAACTCTATTCGGAGGAGTTTGAAGAGAATGCGGAATTCTACGGAGTCTTCGTGGGCGCCTTCAAAGAAAGGAACGGGGCCTACGAATACCTTGAAAAGGCGAAGGATTCCGGCTTTGAGGCGGATATCGTCTATTCGCCGGATTGGACGGAGCTGAATCCGGAACCTTATTACTGCGTGACCGTTTCGAAAAATAAGACCCGGGAAGAGGCGGAGCAAATACTGGATAAGGCAAAGAGCGCCGGCTTTAAGGATGCCTATGTCCGGTTTTCCGGGAAAAGGACGGGAAAGAGGGTTTATTACACTATGCATTCCCTTTCCGGAGTGAAGGTATCCGCGGATGAGGTGATTCTCAGGAAGGTGCAGGTGGATGATCTTTCTTCGGTATATCTTACCTCGATGGATCTTGTCATTGATAAGGATACCGTTTTTGACCCGTCCTGCGAAACGGAGTTTTTCGGGAATTATGAAGAAGGCGACACACCGCTTTCCTGGTTCCTTAAGAATGAGAAGTACTCGAGGGAAGATCCGGACCGCTATATGGAGAACGGCCCGGCACTCATCGGAGTTTTCGAAGTCGGACTTACCGGGAAGCACATAGACAGGTTTTACAACACTTACTGGTGGGATTAGGACCGCCGGGAACGTGAATTCTGAAGGGGATCATTATGGAAGAAAAGAAACAGGGCTACAGCAGGATCGTTGCCGGATATAAGGCGGTCTTCATCGCGATGCTGGCGTTTACGGCCTTTATGCTCATATATTTCAGCGCAAAGGACCGGGCGGGCTGGAAACCGGAAGAGGAAATCATCTTTATCGACAGATGGACGGTCACCGAGGCGGACGGCACGAGTATAGAGACCGGCCGTGAGTATTATGCCTCGAAGGATTACAAGGAGGAGTTTACGATCTCGTCCACCCTTCCGGAGGGACTCGGCAATAATCAGTATCTGTGCTTTTCCACGGGAAGGAACCTTTCCGTCTATATCAACGGGGAATTCCGGGGCGATTTCATCGAGGATCGGGACATTCTGATCCGCGGAGGAAACGTAAAGCGCTTTTATATGATGATCCCTCTTGAGCCCTCGGACTCGGGCGCGGAAGTTTCCATCATCCGGCACCCGACCTTCCACTCCGGGCAGATCGTTCCGGAGACCTTCGTGGCGACCATGGGCGGCGCATACGCGTTTATGCTGGATCACTACGGACTTACCTTTATGCTGTCGGCGATCGTCGCGATCTTCGCGATAGTGGCGGTGATCGTGGGCATCGCGATGCGCATCATTTACCGCAGGAGCATCGGCATGCTCTACGGTGCGCTGGCCATTCTTGACGTTGCGGCCTGGGTGATCACGAATTCCATGCTCTATCCCTTCATCTTCGGACATCAGCATGTGGACGGGGTGGCCAATTACATGCTCTGCCTGATGATCCCCTTCGGATTCCTGCTCTATCTTGACTCCGTACAGCACGGCCGTTACCGCAGATCCATGACGCTTCTTATGATCGTTTCCGCCGTGAATGCGATCTTCTGGAGCGTGCTTCACTTTACGGGGGTCTTTTCCTTTCACGATGCCCTCGTATATATCAATGTCATACTCGGGATCCTGGCACTTTTTGCCATCGCAATCCTGTTTATCGATGCGAAGGCGGGCCATACCTCGGGATATCGCTATACCGCCGTCGGCTTTACAGGGTTTCTTGCCTGCGGCGTCTTTGAGATCATCTATATGCTCTTCCTGAGCCCGAAATACGAAGAACTGCCCATGGTCGTCGGGATGAGCTTTTTCCTGATCTTTGTCATCGTCCAGCAGATGGATGAGATCCGCAGGGTCAATGTTGAAAAGCAGCATGCGATGGATCTTTCCGAATCGAAGACCCGGTTCCTGGCGAGCATGTCACATGAGATCCGGACGCCGATCAATTCGATCCTCGGAATGAATGAGATGATCCTCCGGGAGAACAGGGATCCGGTGGTCGGAGAGTATGCACGGAATATCAAAAACTCCGGCCGGATGCTCCTTATGCTGGTAAATGACGTGCTTGACTTTTCAAGGATCGAGGCCGGAAAACTGGAGATCATGAACGCGGAATACAGCCTCTCGAAGCTGCTTTCCGACGTGATGAGTATGACCGGGGAACGGGCTGCGGAAAAGGATATCAAACTGACGATCATGGTGGGGGATGATATTCCGGACGGTGAGATCAGCGATGAGTTCCGGATCCGTCAGGTGCTCATCAATCTTCTCGGCAACGCGATTAAGTATACGGACCGGGGAATGGTGAGCCTCAACGTTGAGGGAGAATACAGCAGGGAAGACCGGTTCATCCTTACCATGACCGTAAAGGATACGGGCCGCGGGATCAGGCAGGAGGATCAGGAACACCTGTTTGAGGCCTTTTCCAGAGGAGACCTTAACAGGAACGTCAGCATTGAGGGCACGGGACTCGGACTCAGCATCGTGAAGAGCATTCTGGATTCGATGGACGGAACGATCTCGGTCGAGAGCATCTACGGCGTCGGATCCGCCTTTCGGGTAAGAATCCCGGTGGGAGTCTTTGACCGGACCGCGGTAAGAAGCGATTTTGAAACGGCGGATTCCGATGGCGGGTACGGGGAGGAACCGGTGGAGATCACGGCGCCTTCGGCCGAGGTGCTTGCGGTGGATGACAACCGGTCCAATCTTACGATCGTGAAGCTTTTCCTGAAACGGACCATGATCAGGCCGGATCTATGCGAAAGCGGGGAAAAAGCGATACGGATGTGCAGGAAAAAGAAGTATGATCTCATTCTTCTCGATCATATGATGCCGCATCCGGACGGGATCGAAACCCTCGAGACCATCCGGACGGATCCGGATTCCCTGAATAAGGATACGGCGGCCGTGGTCCTTACCGCGAATGCGCTGGCCGGCAGCAGGCAGCTCTATATGGAAGCGGGATTTGCCGATTACCTTACCAAACCGCTTGACTCAAAGCTCCTTGAAAGCACGATCCTCAGGCTGCTCCCGGAGGAAAAACTGGTCCGGGGCGAAGAAAAGGCGCGGGAAAACAGCTCTTTTTCCATGGAATTCATTCCCGATGCCTGGGGGACGAAGGAGGAAAGGGAAGAAGTCGATTCCGTGAAACTCAGAGAAGATCTTCTGAAGATCGAAGGCCTTGATTATGACACCGCGATCATGCATTGCGGAGGGGAGGCTTCGATCCTTTCCGCCATCATCGGTGATATCGCGACGGAATGCGTCGAACGCTGTGACAGGATGCGAAAGAGCATGGATAACGGGGACATCAATGCCTACCGGATCGATGCGCACGCCATTAAGAGCCTTATGGCGATGATCGGCCTTTCCGACCTCAGTGAACGGGCGAGAAAGCATGAGGCCGCGGCCAAAGAAAACGACATCGCCTTCCTGAAAGACGATGCCGAAAATCTTGTTTCCGAATATGAAGCGGTCTGCGAAAAACTGAGGACTATTCGTTGACGCTGATACTCTGAAGTCCTCCCGCGAAGACCGTCTTGTCCGGCATCGTGCCGTAGAGCACCGGGGAGCCGGAGGCGAGTTTGATATTGCAGATCGACTGTCTTGCCGTGATGGATGCGGCAAGATCCCGGGTCCCGAGCGCGAGAACGCTGGTTCCCTCACCCCGCAGGTTCACTGCCGAATCAAGGATATTGATGGCAAGATCGCCCTCCGGGGCACCGATCAGATTGAGCTGCTGGCCGTTCGCGAGAATGGCCACTTCGCTTTGCAGGATATCGATGGTCCCGTCGGTCTTTTCCGTACTTCCGATGGCGGAAATGTTGCTTCCCGCGCAGAGAATGTTCACGTTCGCGTTTTTAAATGTCGTATTCTGGGTTCCTTCCAGACATCCGACCCCGATTCCCTTTTCGAGTTTGACATCGAGCTGAAGCTTGCAGGCGGAAAGAAGGAGCTTCGGCTCACCGGTCACGGTACCGATGCCGATGGCCTTGCTGCTGGCCGGTTCGATCCGGACAATGCCGGAAAGGATGCTGATCGTTCCGTCGTCCCTGAGGCTTCCTCCACCGATCCCGATCCCTTCGTCCGCTTCCACGAGAATGTCGAGGGAACCCGTACTCTTCCAGCAGATATCCCCCGTGGCGGCACTCCAGAGATTTCCGATGGCATAACTGGACACACCCTGAGCCCGGATCTGGAGATTGCCGGAGCCTTCGATGATAAGGCGGCTGCTTTCCGGAACAAGGATCCCGAATTTGCTCAGGCGGTTTTCGCCCTCAAGCACCAGAGTAAGCTCGCTGCCCGTGCCGAGTTCGATGCAGGGAAGCTGATGAAAGCTTTCGAGAAATACGTCCCGGATGGTAAGACGGCATTTGCATCCATCCTTGATCCTGACGGACATCTCCGCGGAATAGCCGGTATTTCCCACCAGAGTGAATTCCTTCTGGCCGATCAGGATCCCGGTGTATTTTTCCAGCGCGAGCCTCATGACGGGCAGTTCTCTTTCATTACTTATGGTATAGATCTTCCGGACGTCCTGATTCGTGCCCTTTACCGAATCGGAGATGATCTCCTTGCGGATCTCGTCGTCGATCTTCGGAATGAGCTCGAAGGAGGGACGTGCGGTATAGAAGCCCTGGATATAGTCGACTCCGAGCTCGATCGCGGTCTTTAATTCGGCGGAGTTTTCCACGCCTTCCGCCAGAGTCTTTACGCCGTTTGCCGCGGCGAATTCCACGATGTTCTTGACAAAGTGCTGCTTTTTGTTTTCCGCCTGAATATTGGAAATAAGGAGCCTGTCGATCTTCAGATAAGTCGGAAGATAACTGATCAGGCTGGAAGTATTCGAATAGCCGGTGCCGTAGTCGTCGATCGCCAGCTCAAAACCGTCTTCGGTGCTCCGGTGAAGGAGGACACTCAGCTCCTGATCCTTGAATTCCGTGTTTTCCGTAACTTCGAGCACGATGTTGCCGAAATGTTCGCCGAATCGCTCGCGGAATTCACGATAATCCTGCTCTTTCAGCTGATAGCCGGGGATACTGTTGATGAAAAGCTTCCGGGAGCCGAAGCTTAACCGGTTTCTTTCATAAAACTCCATCGCGTTAAAGAGAGTCAGCCGCTCGATATCGTAGAGCTTGTGCTTTCTTGCAGCGTAATCCAGGATCGACATCGGGGAAATGCTCACGCTGAGATTTCCACGCATAAGCGCCTCATAGCCGAAGATCTCTCCGGTGGAGGCATCGACGATGGGCTGAAGCGCATAGCTAAGCTTATTACCCGTGATCACTTCCCGGATCAGCTTGTCCTCCGGAACGGACCGGTCTTTGGAGGCATCGGCCTTTTTGTTCGCGAAGATATGCATCTCGATGCAGGTCCGGGTCCTCCCGAGGAGTTCATATTTCTCGGTGACGCCGGTCTCGGTAAAGCCGGCGGCCCGATAGGCCTTGTAGGCAGCCTCGTTGTCATCGAAGACCCCGAGGGAGACCCTGTAGGCTCTCAGGATCTCGAAAGCGTATTTAAGACCCAGTGCCACCATGCCGGCCCCGTAGCCCTGTCCGCGCCGCTTCGGGGAAAGGAGCACGAAGCCCATTCGGATATGGCGCTGGTCCTGATCGGGATAGCGGAGGATCATATAACCGATGGGGTCGCTGTCGTCCGCGGCGATCATCTGATAGCAGGTATCATCATCCGCGATCTCTTCGGAAAAGCGGTCAAGGGTTTCGGCCACGGCGGGGTATTCCCCCAGTTTTCCCGCGGACCAGTTATAGAATTCCTCTTCGGAAATGACCCACGAAGCGACTCTCGCGGCATCCGACTGTTTGTAGGGTCTTAATTTAAGCATACTCTAATTGTATCAGACGGGAAGGGCGATTGCAAAGGATATTGATAGTGCGCTATAATTTTTTCCATGAGAATCTTCGTATTGAAACTCCCTCCGGATCTTCGTGAGGAGAGCCTTCCGGATCTTCGAAGGCTGCTCTCTCCTGACCGGATCGAAAAGACCGGAAAACTCCGCGGGAAAAAGGACCGGCTCCGCTCGTATTTCGCGGAGCTTCTGCTTCTTTACGGCCTTTGTTCGGAGGGGATCCTGAAAAACACACCCCTCGTTTTCGGATATTCCTCCTTTAAAAAGCCTTATCTTCCGGAGTATCCCGGAGTGTTCTTCAACCTTTCCCACTCGGGTGATTATGTGGCACTTGCCCTTTCCTCCTTTGAGGTGGGGATCGACATCGAGCATATGAGGGAGCACACGGATAGGATCGCGCAAAGATTCTACTCCCCGGAGGAAAATGAATATCTGTCTTCTCTTCCCGAAAAGGAGCGGAAACGGGAATTCATCCGGCTCTGGACAATGAAGGAGAGCTATCTGAAGGCCCTGGGGGAAGGGCTCGGGATCCCTCTTTGCGACATCGCTTTTCCGGAGGGCGGCCGCAAAGGACCGGTATTCCGGGGAAAGCCCGATCCCGAAAGACGGCTTTTTACGTTTTCTCCGGAAGAGGGCTACGAGGCGGCGGTCTGCATGAGCGCCGGGGAGGCTCCTTTCGATGAAGGGAGCATCCGCTTTTTACAGGCCGGGGAAGTACTTGAAAAATGGGGCTTTTCGCCGAACCCGTCTTGAAACGGGCGGCAATTGTGATATAATAGCGGGAAATGATTGTATCCGTCCGGCCCGGTGGGCTTTTCCCCGTAAGGGCGCGGAGCGGAAGAAAGGGATGAGGGATCTATGGAAAAGAAAAACATTGACTGGGGCAATATCGGCTTTGGTTACATTCAGACGGATTATCGTTATGTTTCGTATTTCAAAGACGGAAAATGGGATGACGGACAGCTGACGGAAGATCCGAACATCGTGCTCAATGAGTGCGCGGGTGTTCTGCAGTATGCCCAGACGATCTTCGAGGGCCTGAAGGCCTACACGACTTCCGACGGAAGGATCGTGGTATTTCGTCCCGACCTGAATGCGGAACGTATGATACAGTCCGCGGAACGTCTTAAGATCCCCGTGTTCCCGAAGGAGCGTTTCCTTGATGCCGTACAGAAAGTGGTACGGGCCAACGCGGCCTACGTTCCTCCTTACGGAAGCGGCGCGACGCTCTACGTACGCCCCTATTCTTTCGGATGCAATCCGGTCATCGGCGTAAAGCCCGCCGATGAATATCAGTTCCGCATTCTGACCACGCCGGTTGGCCCTTACTTCAAGGGCGGCGCGAAGCCCATCACGATCCGCGTGTCGGATTTCGACCGGGCGGCACCGCACGGCACAGGCCATATCAAGGCGGGGCTTAACTACGCGATGAGCCTTTTTGCCATCGTGGATGCCCATGAGCAGGGCTATGACGAGAATATGTATCTGGATGCGGCGACCCGTACGAAGGTGGAGGAGACCGGCGGCGCGAACTTCCTTTTCGTAACGAAGGACAATAAGGTCGTAACGCCGAAATCCAACAGCATCCTTCCTTCCATCACCCGCCGTTCCCTGATCCAGGTGGCAAGGGAATATCTCGGTCTCGAGGCCGAAGAGCGGGAGATCACCCTCGAAGAGGTGAAGGATTTTGCGGAATGCGGACTTTGCGGAACCGCAGCGGTCATCTCGCCCGTCGGCAAGATCGTGGACCACGGAAAAGAGATCTGCTTCCCGGCCGGCATGGAAAAGATGGGACCGGTAACACAGAAGCTTTATGATACCCTGACCGGGATCCAGATGGGCACCATCAAGGCACCCGAAGGCTGGATCGTGGAGATTGCATAAGGAGACAGGGAGCGATGACGAAAGAAGCAGGTACCAGAGCGGTCATGCTCGGAAACGCCGCCATTGCGCGCGGCGCGTATGAAGCGGGCGTCAAGGTGTCCGCGGCATACCCGGGCACACCCAGCACGGAGATCTCCGAGAATCTGGTGAAATACAAAGACGAAGTCTATTCGGAATGGTCACCCAATGAGAAGGTGGCGATGGAGGTGGCCATCGGCGCGTCCATGCAGGGCGTAAGGGCCATGGCATCCATGAAGCATGTCGGGGTCAATGTGGCCTCCGACCCGCTCTATACCATCAGCTACAGCGGCGTCCTCGGCGGTCTCGTGATCGTGGCGGCCGATGATCCGGGGCTCTACAGTTCCCAGAACGAGCAGGATTCGCGTATGGTTGCGCGGGCAGCTCTCGTTCCGGTGCTTGAGCCGTCGGATTCCGAGGAGGCAAGGGTCTTTATGAAAAAGGCCTTTGAGCTTTCCGAGGAATATGACACGCCTGTCATGCTGCGCACCACCACAAGACTCGCCCATTCCCAGGGGGTCGTGAATCTCGAAGAGAGGATCGTCCCGGAGGATAAGCCTTACGTAAAGAATATCCGGAAGAACGTGATGATGCCCGCAATGGCAAAGGCAAGGCACATCGAGGTGGAGCGTCAGATGAAGCGCCTTGCGGAAGATGCCGCCTCTTTTGACATTAACCGGGCGGAATACAACGATCTTTCCGTCGGGTTCATCACCTCGGGCATTCCTTATCAGTATGTTAAGGAAGTCTTTCCGGAGGCTTCCGTTCTGAAACTCGGTCTGGTGCACCCGCTTCCGAAAAAACTGATCGCGGAATTCGCCTCGAAGGTCGAAAAGCTCTATGTGATCGAAGAACTGGAGCCTGTGATCGAAGAACAGGTAAAGAGCTGGGGGATCGCCTGCGAAGGAAAGGAACTCCTGACCCTTCAGGGAGAGTATTCCGCGAACCTTTTAAGGGAGAGGATCCTGAAAGCTCCCCTTCCCGTGAAGAAGGCCGCGGAGGTTCCGGCAAGACCGCCGATCCTCTGCCCGGGCTGCCCGCACAGATCGGTCTATGCCCTTCTTAAGAAGATGAAGATCCATGCGGCCGGCGACATCGGCTGCTATACCCTTGGTGCCGTTGCGCCACTTCAGGTGGTGGAGACCTCCGTCTGCATGGGGTCCTCGATCTCGACCCTTCACGGTATGGAAAAGGCAAAGGGAAAGGATTATATCAAGGACTGGGTAGCCTGTATCGGAGATTCCACTTTCCTGCATACGGGTGTGAACTCATTAATGAATATGGTCTATAACAAGGGCACCGGAACCGTGATCATCATGGACAATTCCACCACGGGAATGACCGGGCATCAGGATCATGCCGCGACCGGCAAAACCCTGATGGGCGAAACGACCTATATGATCAACCTCTATGCCCTCTGTAAGGCCATGGGGATCGATTTCGTAAAGGAGATCGATGCCTTTGATACGGAAGAACTGGAAAAGACATTGAAGGAAGCGCTTGCGCTGGATGCCCCCGCTGTCATCATCGCGAAGTCGCTCTGCGCGCTGCATAAGGACTTCGTTCCGAAGGGGAAATGCGCGGTGGATCCCGAAAAATGCCGCAAGTGCGGACTCTGCATGGCATCCGCCTGTCCCGCGATCCATAAGGATGCGGAAGGGCGTGCCGCGATCGATCCCACCATGTGCAACGGCTGCGGCCACTGTATGAAAGCCTGCCCGTTCGGGGCGATCAGCGAGGTATAGGAGATATGGAAACGAAAAATATCATGATCGTCGGTGTCGGCGGTCAGGGAACGCTGCTTACCAGCCGGATCCTCGGTAATATGATCCGGAAGGCCGGCTTTGACGTCAAGATCTCGGAAGTACACGGAATGGCGCAAAGAGGCGGCTCGGTAGTGACCTATGTCCGGTATGGGGATAAGGTGGCGGAGCCCATCGTAGAGGAGGGCTGCGCGGATCTCCTTATCGCCTTTGAGCGGCTTGAAGCCCTGAGATATGCTCATTTTATGAAGCCGGACGGAGTGATGATCATCAATGATGTCCGGATGGACCCGATGCCGGTGGCCATCGGCGCGGCGGAATACCCGGCGGATATCATCGAAAATCTGAAAAAGGAATACCGGGTGATCTCCCTTGATGCGAAGTCCGAAGCCCTGAAGCTCGGGAATGCCCGTGTCTTCAATACCATCATCGTGGGGGTCGCGGCACGGAGCATGG
>JAILLW010000119.1 GCA_024692955.1 Lachnospiraceae bacterium
AAGTATCGGAAAGATCCACGTCCCGGAAGCCGACAACTTCGCCGGTTGACTGCTTATAGGCGAGAACGCGGAATTCCCGGTTCGCCTTCCGAAGGTGTGCCGGTATTCCGATGGTGATCGTGATCGGGTTGACGGATTCGCGGATCGCCGTTACATTCCCGTAGGTATTGGTCTTATACAGATCGGCCTGGAACGAAACGGCCGCGGATTCACCGGGGTAATAGACCGCCTTAGTCTTTATGAGATCTTCTCTCTGATGATTCTTGCTGTTGCAGACATAGATGGAAAGCTTGTCGCCGGAAACGATCTCCGCCGGCGAAAGGAGGATCGTGCGGAGTTTGTCCATGGAGGTGGAAACGGAGAACGCGGTCACACGGTTTGTGGCATAGACTCCCTGAAGCGTCGTCTGTGGGATCGCGCCGACCCTGAGATTTCCCTGAGCGGTCGATACCGTTTTCGGCGCCGTTGCCGATGACGGAACAACAGCGGTCATACCGTTTCCGTATACGGATCCGGTATTTGCGTTTACCCAGAGTTTCGTACCTGCCGCAAGCAGCAGAACGATCATGGATACCAGCGTAAAGCCGATCAGTTCCTTTACCACACGAATCATAATATCTCCTCCGGAATGCCTTCTTTAGATTACATAACATTCCAAGATTTAGTTTACTACCGTTATTTTATTGCGTCAACCGCAATATCTTGTGGTGGCGGTGCGCACTGCGTTGCGATCGGCAACCATATTTGCTATAATCGGCTCCATGAAAAGCAAGATTGAAAATTTTCTCAGCCGCGTTTTGGGCTCCATCGATCCGAAAGTCGTAAAACGCCTTTGCGTGTTCTTTTTCACCCTCTTTGTCCTGCTTTTTTCGTGGAATTCCGATGATGCCTTCCATTCTTACGTAATGGTCCGGAATCTGGCTTCAGGCAACGGTTTCGTCTACAATGCCGGCTACCGGGTATGCGCCTCCACCTGTCCGCTGTTTACGCTGATAGAGGTCCCGGTATATTTTCTGACCGGAAACGCGTTCTATACCGGGATCCTTCTCGGTACCCTCTTTTCCGGTCTCTCCGCATATTTTATCGTTTACCGGTTCTGCCGCAGAACGTCGGATGCCGTCCTCTCCACCGCCATTCTCTCGCTCTGTTACTGCTTTATGTGTTATACCACATCGGGGCTTGAAAACTCCCTCCTCTATCTTCTGGGAGTTCTGTTCCTTTATTTTTCGCTTTACGGGAAGGCTCCGTCGGGCCGCGGCCTTCTTTTGCTCTCCTTTCTCTTTTCCCTGATCGCGATGACCAGGATGGATGCGGTACTGCTGTTTGCTCCCCTTTTTCTTTTTTCCGTTCTCAGGCCTCAGCCGACGCGTCTCCCGGGGCGCCTCCTTACCGTGCTGACCGGAATGATACCTTTTTTCCTCTGGGAGATCTTCTCTCTTATCTATTACGGATATCCCTTTCCCAACACCTTCTACATCAAGCTCTCGACCGGCTTCCCGGTCACGGAGTATCTGTCAAAGGGGCTGGACTATCTTTACCGGTCTTTTGCCTGTGATATCCTGCTCTTTGTCCTGCCGGTCCTGCTGTCCGTCCTTTCAGTAAGGCGGAAGCATCCGAAGCTCCTTTGCCTGTCCCTGGGGGTTATCCTTTACCTCCTCTATGTAATCTCCATCGGCGGGGACTTTATGGTCGGAAGGCATCTTTGCGTCCCGTTCCTTATGTCTCTTTGCGGTATCATTTACGCTTTCGGCACGGATAAGCCCGAGTCCTTCCCCTCCGGCAGTTTCTTCGTTCGACAGCCTCTGGCACTCATTATGATCCTTGGTCTTCTCTGGCTTCCGTTCTCCCTGCTTTCTAGATCCCTCCTGTTTGATATTGACGAAAACGCCGCTGTCTCCTCCGTCGCCGACGAGCGCCGTGTTTATGTATCAAACAACACCGGCACCGTCGCATACACGCTTTATCTTCTCGTCGACTCCCGGGATACGGAAAAGGAGTTCTGCGCCGAACAGCTGGATGAGATCCGGGACGCATACCTGAAAAACGCGAAAGGACTTGTCGTTTCAAGCGTGGCAAGCGGTGCCGCCGCGTATCACGGTCACTGCGATTATGGCGATATCTGTATCACGGACGCGTATGGGCTGATGGATCCTCTCCTTTCCCATCTGCCGGCCATACATACCGTTCCCTGGCGGACCGGGCACATGAAGCGCCCCATACCGGAAGGATATGAAGAAAGCCTCGCCGCCGGCAGGAATCTCATTGCGGATCCTTCTCTGCATGAATTCTATGACAAGGTCCTTCTCATCGTTTCGGGGGACCTCTTCGAAAAGGGGCGTATCAGAACAATCCTTGATATGAATCTCGGAAAATACGATCATCTTGTGGACGAATACCTGGAGCGTTCCGTCTCCCGGGAAGCTTCCGGGCCCTGAGCACCGGCCCTCCTTTCCCGTCTCTTCTTTTCCGCATAAAGAAAAACGAGGCAGCGAAGATCCACGTGATCAGCGAAACAGCCGCACCTTCAAAAAGAAGCGGTGTCCGGTAGCGAAGCTCTATCATATGGGATCCGGAGGTTACCGGAACGGCCATATACATGATATCGGATCTCATAAGATCCTTCTTTTCCCCGTCGACATAAACGGTCCATCCTCTGCTGTACGGGATGGAGAACTGGAGGATCCTGTTTTCGGGGACTTCGATCCTGCCTGTCACAATATCGTTTCCCACATAAGCATCCTCAAGCACATACCGGTTCATTTCCGCAAACATACGCTCATAATACGCAGTCGGCACAGCCAGCACCGACAGGTCTCCCGGATCCAGTTCGCATTTTTCCGAAAAGCGCAAAGTGATCCCGTTTTGCTCATCTTCGGTTATACCAAGGTAGAATACCGTATACTCTCTCCGGGTCCCCCATTTATACCGGTCACTCATCAGCCTCCCCCCGTCGGAATGAACGGAATGTTCGCTTTTTCTGGTAACGGATACATCCGTGTGCTCCGGTTCAAAGAGCGTACTGTCATGAAGGCAGAGGAAAACAGCGCTCGAAGCCGGGACATCGGCATCCAGCCGGAAGGATCCGCCGGTTTCCGGAAAGGACAGGCGCCGCGGGAAGGTCTCTCCTTCTTTCTCTTCTTCAGCGCCCTCCGGGGGAAGTATCCGGAAGGCACATTCCTTCACCGCTTCTTCGGGTGTGATCTCCGGAATGCTTTCCGTCTCCCCGTCAACGAGAGCTCCGCAGACAAGTGCCTGCTCCTTCCGTACCGCATCAAGGGCATCAAACGCAGCGGGATCAAGGGTGCCGGGCAAGGTGTAGCCGACGGGCAGCGTATATTCATTCTCATAAGTTCCGCCCGGTCCGGTACCGGTCTCCCCGAAGCCGAATAATTCCTCCGCCCGGTCGTTTTCATGAGCAATGTGATATCTGACGGAGGCAAGCAGAAACAGGACCGGCCGTTCATCAAGTCCCGTGATCCAGCTGTTTGCCTTAAGATCGCATATGCCAAGCTCCCTGTAAAAGTCCACCGGCTCACGGTTTATGGTGGACCAGTATTCGGAAAGCCCGTAAGTATGCCGGATTCCGTCAAGATTCTCCGCTTCCCTGCTTCGCGATATTCTGAAGAAGTGCTCCGGGTCGGGCCCCGGCTCCTCTCCCGGGGAAGCATAAAACGAATCCGCATTTTTGTTCTCAAGATAATCCGGGAATACCCATCCCGCAAAAGCGATCACGACCGCAAAGGTAATACCGAGCGTTGCGGCGGCAAGTACTCTTCCCGCTTTCTTCGCAGACAGGCCTTTGGATCCCGGATATTCCCGAAAGTCTCCAAGACCGCCCGCAAATGCGGCACAGGTGTAAAACACAAACGCATAGGACCAGCGGTTCGACGGATAGCCGAATCCGTTCATCACAATGCCGGCGGCAGGAATACACAGCATCAGAAGCGAAACCGCAAGGAGCGCCTTCCATTCCCGGTTTCCCTTCCTTATCAGTACAAAAACGAGCACCGGCAGCATTGCCGTATTCACGTAGAGGAAAGAGCCGTACGGATTCCATACTGTCTGCAGCGTGAAGATCTCTTTGACAAGGTCGGCATAATAGGAAAGAGGATAGAGAAAGATGTTCCCCCCGGTTCCCGCGCCGGAGCGCGCATAATGAAGATACGCAGCGATATTGGGAAGGAGCACGATGCCCGCCGACAGAAAGCCGGTGATATACAGTCCCGCGATCCTGACGAGGATGACCGCCTTTCGTTCCTTTGAAAACCACCAGCGTATCAGCACATATATGATACCGAGCAGCGCATTCATATAGGCCGAGTAGAAGCTCGACAGCGTGTTGAAAAAAAGCGTGATTATGAGGGGTGCTCTGCGGTTCTTTCTGAAAAACAGTTCAACGGATCCAAGAAGGAAGGGAAAGCAGTATGCCCAGTTGATATGGATCGGATGCCGGGCAAAATAGGAAAGAACATTCCTTGAAAAAGTATAGATCAAAGCTCCGAGAACCACTGCCATCCGGTCACTGTTTTCCACGCTCCGGCAATAGAACAGGAACGACGCACCGGTAAGCCACAGCCTGAAAAAGGCGGCCGCTTCATATGCAGCGATCCGATCAGACGGAAGAAGCAGAGCCGCCAGCACATTGACAGGATCCGTAAACCCGTACGCCGACAGGGTCGTCAGAGCATCGGCCCCCTGCCCCAGAGAATAGTTGAACATCGGAAGAGGCTGTCCTTCAAAAATCCCCCGGATATAATCGCAAAGACAGCTGAATGCCGGATAATGCTGGTTCGTTCCGTCCGGGATCCATAAAAAGGTCCGGCCGTTGATGATAAAAAAGAACAGAATGATCCCGGAAAAAAACAGATATCCCGCCGTATAAAGCAGAAGACATCCGCGAAAGGTCCCTTTGTTCTCCGTATTCCGCATACCGTCAGTTCTCACTCAGCAAAGGCGCGGCAAGCCTGTTATAAAAGGGGGAGTTCATCATCATATTCACATCCACTTCATGCAGGCCGAATTCTTCCGCAAGCGTCGGCCTGTCGGAAAAAAGGTTCACTCCGAGTCCCAGCCTTTCCCCTTCAATACGGACTCCCATAGCTGCCAGAGTGGTCGGAAAAAGATCCAGGGCCGTATACTCTCTGTATGTATCCGGCTCCGTGACTCCTTCCGCCGGATTGATGACCGAAAGATAGCTCTTACGCATATAGCGGTCATCGATCTCCCATCGAAGATAGCCGGAATTCATGGTAGGATGATCCCCCATAATGACAATGGTCGTATTAGCGTAAAAATCCTGTTTCCGGATCCAGTCAACGAAATCACGGACCTGCCTGCTTGAGCAGGCAAATACGTTACTGTACGGATCTTTATAGGAGTTTCCGCACAGCTCACAGGTATATCCTTCCGGATAATGTGTGTCTACCGTCAGAAGGGTAAGGCAGAAGGGCGCATCCCCCTTCGCCATTTCAAAGAGATCTTCTCTTGCAAACTGAAAGAGTTTTGCATCCTCGTAGCCCCAGAAAGCCTTGTAATACTTTGGAAGTCTTCCCGTATTCCTCATCGTAAGAAGATCTTCCACTTCAAAGTGCCCATGGTTTTCAAAATAGGTATCCCGCCCCGAAAAACTGCCGCTTGATCCGATAAGCAGCCTTTGTTCATACCCTTCCTCTTCCAGAATATCCCCGAGAGTGCGGACATTCGGAAGATAATCTTCCGTCAGATCCTCATCCCAGCTCGAAAGGAACAGATCCGCCCGCAGATAATCCCGTTTCAAAGGAAGGCCCGAAGTCGCACTAACCATGGAACCTACTGTAAATGTGGCTCCGAAAACCGGCTCGACCCCGTTCAGTTTCTCCTCCTGCATTCCACTGAAATTGATATTCTCACAGGAAAGTGCCGTAAGCTCCGGAATGATATTGTAGTTCAGCGCTCCTCCGTGGTCTTTGTCGGAGAAGGTCGTTTCCATGGATTCCAGATAGAGAAAGATCAGATTCCGCTTTTTCTCCGGGAACGTCACCTTCACATCCTTCGGATCGGCATAATGCTCCTCAATAAACGAAGAATCCGCCTTATAGGTTTTAAAAAACCGGATAATCTCAAGCTGTGAGCCGATCAGCCCGATCGAAAGAAGTTGAAGTGCAACCCCCATCGCCATCGAAACGGCCAAATACCATCTCCTTGATTCATCCGTTTTTGTACGAAAACCGAACAGCAGAAAAAGGACGGTTACCGCAGTTGCGATCAGGACGGCATATGCGAACGCTTCGCGAAAAACGCTCAGGTTTGCTTCCTTCACATTTGTATTCAGATAAAACAGGAGTTCCGATGCTTTGATCGTATCAAAGTTATTTCGAAGATAACCGTATATATAGATCAGGATTGCGAGCAGGAACCAGATGACCGCATCCAATATGAATAAAGCAGTATTCTTTCTTGCCTTCATACTGTAATAATATTTTCCAATCCATATCAGCTCTCAGAGCCGGCGACACATCATCCTTATTATACGCCTGCATCTCAATGTCGTAAACACGCTCAAGGTTATCTCCGGTGCAAGCATCCGGCCGAAGTCCCCTGATATCCATCCCGCTTTCCGGCATCAGGATATGGTATTGTGCATATTTGCCTTCAGTCAAAAAAGGGATGGGCCAATGCCCATCCCTTCAGGTTCAGTCGAATTCCGTGCTTACTCGATCACGATATCGGTCGCATCCGAACCGGATACATGAGTTACTGCGCACTTAACGTTCATCTTTGGATCAATGGTGACCGTAATCCCCTGTCCGTGGAACGCGTTGGATTCGAAGGAGTTTCCGCCGATATCGCCGGGTGTCGAAGTCTTAAGGATATCACTGATGGCATCCTTGAATTTGGAACCGGTTCCGATGAAATCAGCCATATCGGATGAAGAGGTGGCGCCGGGGCCGTCCGTGATGTCGGGATCGAGAAGTGCCGTGGTGACCGCGGTATGAAGTGCGTCAACCATCTGCCTGTCCTTCGCCTGGCGTGAACGCTCAACATACTTGATCAGCTGGGGCGCAAGCACACCGACAAGGATCGCCATGATCGCGATAACGATGATCAGTTCGACGAGCGAAAAGCCCTTGTTGCCTAAAGATTTCTGCTTTTTCATAACATCGTTCTCCTTTTCTTTTAAATGGAATGAGCTCCCGCTCAAAATCTTTTTAGAACAATCTCATTTTAACCTTGAAAAACCATTTTGTAAAGGGTGTTATTGCATTTATAATGCTACTATCTTGCTCTTTTTTGAGAACATTGTGAAAAAAGTACCAACTATCAGGGCAAGCAGGATTCCAGCCGCGGAAACGGCAAAACCCTCTTTCTTTCCGGGCGCCTCATAGACAAGTTCGATCCTGTGATCTCCCTCTCCGGTCCTGACGCCGATAAAGGCGCCTTCCAGAAGCGGTTCGATCTTTGCATCCTTTCCGTCCACGCGGGCGCTCCACCCTTTACTGTACGGGATCGTGGTAAAGAGAATTTCTCCTTTTTCGGCCGTCGCCGTTCCGGACACATACCCGTCCCTTATCTCGTTGATCTCAAACCTCCTTTCCGAAAGACTCCGGAAGGTCTTTTTCCATTCTTCTTCATGAAAGACACTGAAATACGCCTTTCTGTAATAGTCGCTTCCCAGCCGTTCGGATAAAAGGATCCGGAATTCGTACTGCCCGTCGGCATTTTCCCCGACCCTGAACACGCGGGAAGGCACAAAACGATTCTCCATCGTCTCCTGCTCTTTTATATCGGTCAGATCTTCCGTTTTGATAACAGGCTGTCCGATCCCGCCGGTCACATTATAGAGCCGGTCCTGCTTCAGATATGCATAGAGCGGAAGTCCGGAACTTTCGGCCCGATAAGTAAAGACCGCATCCTCTTTGGTATCTTTTTCATGTATAAGATATGTGAGTTCGTCCTTATTATATGCGACATTTCCGTGCTCCATCGTCATGGTGACGGGAATCTTCGTAAAGCAGTCGACCTCTTCCCCCGTCATAAGGGAAAGCAGAAGATCCTGATTCTCAAAGGGAGAGTTGCCGGAAGCATAATCCGTCACCTCTTCGGATACCGAAAAGCCAAGGGGCAGCGCGTATGGGTTTTCGGCACTCAGAAGTTCCACACTTGACGGTGCCTCTTCGGAAGGTGAATAACCGAAGATCAGTTTGTTCGCGTTGATCTCATAGCGGACCCCCAGGAGTCCTTTCATAACCGGGGTCATTCCCGTGCCCGGACGATAATGGATCCCGCGATACATCCCGAGTTTTCCGAGAAGTTCCATGGAGGGACCGTGATCCGCGGAGGAGAAGCAGGAAACCCCGTTGCAGTCATAATTCATCGCGTGATTCTCGGAGCCCGCCTCAAGGAGGTTGATCCGGTAGAAATCCCTGTCATCCTCCGCATCAAGTGACCGGATCGTATTCCGCTTCAGTCTCGAGATCTGTTCGTAAAACTCCTGATCCTCTCCCGGAATCGATGTCCTGTCAATGAAAAGACTGAAATTGAGAACCGATTCCGCGGCAAAGAGTACAAAAAGTAGCAAAACCGCCTCAAAGCGCCTTTTCCTCCTCCCGAAAAGCAGGATCAGCATCGCCCAGGCCGCCAGGAACGCCGCATTTAAGGCACCATAGAGCAGGTTGTTGGAGTTTACCTCATCGGCATTCCGGTATACGAGAGGATAGAGAAAATACGAAGCCAGATAAACCGCAAGCGCAATGCCGCCCGTGATGATCAGTTTTTTTCCTTCGATCCGCTTGATATACGGGAACTGCAGACAGGTCGCCGTAGCCAGCAGGAAGCTGATCACAAAGGCGAAACGGTAGCCCTGCTGCCCGGGGGAGTCAAAGGCATGCATCAGCATATTGAGAGGCTTGAGAAGACATGCAAGCAGGAAAAAGAGCAGGCAGATCCCGAAACAGACCCTCTTTCTTCTCCCGATCTTCCGGTTCAGAAAGAAGAAAGGAACAAGGACCGCCGTCAGCAGTCCGGTATAGATATAGGCAGTATAGCCGAAGAGATTCTGGTATTCTCCGATAAAAAGATTGTTCAGAAGAAAGAGCGGATTCGTACGGAACATTATGAACCCCTCTTCCCCGGGAGAAGGGTTCGAAAAGAGCTGGAGAGCCGCAGGAAGCAGCACCGCAGCCGGGATCATAATGCTGATAACGACCGTTATTATATATTTCCCCAAGACGGCAAAAAGCTCTTTTACCGGAGTCCGGTCCGCCCGGAAGATCCCATAGCAGACAAAGAACACGAAGGTGCTAAGTCCCACGATATACCCCATATAAAAATTAACAGTGAAAATGTAAGTATAGGAAAAAAGCAGCAGCCCGGGCTTCTTTTCCTGAAACAGCCTGAGAAACCCGATACAGATGACCGGCAGCATATACAGCGCATCCATCCAGATGATGTCAAAATAGTAGCAGACGGAAAAACCGCATAGTGCGTAGGCGGCGGAAAAGAGAACAAAACCGATGTGCCGCTTGCGAAGAAGTTTAGTTATGTAAACCTCGAAGCAGGCTGCGGCAAGAGCCGGCTTCAATATCACCACAAGGGCCGTGGCCGTAAGCTCCCGCCCCTCCCCGAGCAACAGGTAGATCAGATTAAAGGGGCTCAGCGTATAGTAGGCATAAAGAAGCGCCGTCTCATCCCCGAGGCCGTTGGACCAGGAGAACCAGTAGCTGTGCTCTCCCTTCAGGACACGACAGAACTGCCGGATAAAGGGGATGAACTGAAAATCCAGGTCTCCGCGTATGATCGTATACTGCCCGTTTCCGAGCATCTGTTTACAGGAAAAGGCAAGGGCGTACGTACCCGCCGTAAATAAGAAAGCAAGAAGCGGGTAATACTTCGGCTGTATTCTTTTTAGCATCGCCTCAATGCGGCTTTCCTTTTTTTCCAAAATGTGTCCTTTCCGCCCGATCCGGAGCCTCAGTCCATGATCACTGCAGATTATACCACAAACCCGCAATCCCCGTCTTCTACAAGGAGGAGATCCACCGGATACATACGAAAACCTCACCCGCGCAGCATCCGCCAAATCCCGGAGCCGACTTTAAGGCGGGGCGAGCGCCCTGCGCGGCCGATTTCTTGGCACGGAAAGAAGATGCAGGGAAAAAAGCACACGATGTGCTTTTT
>JAILLW010000015.1 GCA_024692955.1 Lachnospiraceae bacterium
ATCGCCAGATTCATTCCGGCCGTGATCTTCGGCTCTTCAAGATGGTTCATCCGCATAACTTCCGCAATGTAGGCTCCGTGATCCGAATCGGGAGCATAACGGTCCGCGATCCCCTCAAGCGTATCCCCGGCATTGAGGCGGATGCTGGTGTAATACTTATATACAAAAGGTTCATCCGCTCCGGCGGCGTGCGCCTTGAGCGTAAAAATGCCGATGACGATTCCGGTTAGCATGGCGGAAGCAAGAAGGAACAGGATTGCTCTCTGCCTCAGCTGTCTTTGCCTTCTTACCCTGTTTCTGCGTATCTTCAGTTCGTATTCTCTGATATCCTGTCTCATTGCGTCACCTCATACTCCTCTCACATTCAGAAAGCTTCCCGCGGACTTCCGGCCCGTATCTTCGGGCCGGTTTCCTAAGTCCGCTTTCATCATGGCAGGTCCTTACGGGTTCTTAAGATCTCCTTACGGCCGATTCTCCAATCACATCATCAATCGGAATTCACCCGTCGCACCGAACAGACATTCCGAACATCTGTTTGTATTGATTATATCGAACATATTTTCGAATGTCAATACTTTTCGAACATATTTTCGGAACAAATTTTCAGAATATATGTTTGCTTTTTCTTTCCGGATATGTTAAAATAGCACCAGTTATTACAATACAATCCTTAAGGAGGAGTCTATGGGTTACGGAAAGATCAGCAAGAAACAGCAGGAGATCCTGGAATATATCAAGGATGAGATCTTAAAAAGAGGTTATCCGCCGGCGGTGCGCGAGATCTGCGATGCGGTAAATCTGAAATCCACCTCTTCCGTTCATTCGCATCTGGAGACGCTTGAAAAGAACGGATATATCAGAAGAGATCCCACGAAGCCCCGCGCCATCGAGATCTGTGACGACAGCTTCCAGATGGTCCGTACGGAGACGGTATCTCTTCCCGTGGTGGGTCAGGTGGCTGCGGGAATGCCGATCCTTGCCGAGCAGAACATTGACAGCTATTTCCCCGTACCCGCCGATATGGTTCCCCGCGGTGAGTCTTTCGTTCTGAAAGTTAAGGGGGATTCCATGATCAACGCAGGGATATTCAACGGGGATCAGATCTTCGTAAACTGTGCGAATACCGCAAGGAACGGCGATATGGTCGTCGCGCTGATCGATGATTCCGCCACGGTCAAGACTTTCTATAAAGAAGACGGACATATCCGTCTCCAGCCCGAGAACGATTCGATGGATCCGATCATCGTGGATGACTGTGAGATCCTCGGAAAGGTATTCGGTGTATTCCGCCGTATGTAAGAATGATGATTCCTTAATTCACACCACACAAAAAGCCTCCGGAACAGGATCCGGAGGCTTTTTCGATTCTTCGGCCGCATTCTGTCAATCATCCGTATTTTCCGGCTCGTCGCCGTCGCTTTCCTCATTCTGCTTGATATAATTGATGATCTCACCAAGGTTTTCCTTTACGGAAGCATCTTTTTTCAGTTTCAGCTGTCTTCTCTTTTCCTTCCGCTCCTCACGTTCGCGTTTCTTTCTGTCGCGTTCGTGAATATAATAATCCTCTTCCGTTTCCGCGAGTTTCACGAAACTTCCGTCCTCTTCGATCCTTTTTACGGGAAGATAGTCCCAGGTATTTACCGGCATCTCCTTCCTCGTAAGTCTCCTGTCGATATGACGCTTTATCAGAGCATAGATCACGGCAAAGAACGGAATTCCTATGAACATTCCGCCGATTCCCCACAGGCCCCCGAACAGAGTAATCGCGAAGATCACCCAGAAGCCCGAGATCCCCGTGGAGCTTCCCAGGATCTTCGGCCCGATGATATTGCCGTCCACCTGCTGGAGAATCAGAACGAAGATGATAAAATACAGGCACAGCTTCGGGCTGATCAGAAGGATCAGCAGCGCGCTCGGGATCGCTCCGAGGAACGGTCCGAATACCGGGATGATGTTCGTAACACCGATGATCACAGATATCAGAAGAGGATACGGGAAGCCAATGATGGTGGAGCATATAAAGCAGATGACCCCGATGATCATGGAATCCACGATCTTCCCTACAATGAAATTCAAAAAGGTTGCGGAAACAAAACGGCAGTCCTTGATCAGCAGATTTGCCCTTTCCCTTGAGAATACCGAATATGCGATCTTCTTCGCCTGGCCGGCAAAGAGTTCCTTATTCAGCATCACATAGATACTGATGATCGCTCCGATCAGGAAATTCCAGAGTCCTCTTATGGCACTGATCACTCCGCTTCCCACGTTCACAAGCAGTCCCTGCAGCCAGGGCAGCACGAATTTCTCAAACCAGCCGCTCAAATATTCATATCCGGTATCAAAATACTGCGTAAAGAGTTTATACAGGTCCGCATGCTTCGCAAGCGTGGCATTCGCGGCTGCTTCGACCTGTTCCTGGTATTCCGGAATCTGGGCCACGATCGAAGATATGCTCTCTACCAGCTGAGGCACGATGAAACTCAGCAGTACCGAGATCAGCCCGATCACGATGGTCATGGAAAGAATGATCGAAAGAACGCGGAACACCTTCAGCTTCAGCGGGGAAAGATCCTGCTTATCCTTCTTTCTTAAGGAAACGGGGATAAATATCTTTCGCTCGAAGAAATTGATCATCGGGGTAAACAGATAGGCGATGACCATCCCGTAAAGCACCGGCTTCAGAACGGTGATCAGCTTCGAGAGGCTTTTCCCAACGTTTTCCCGGTTATAGATCAGGAAGAATACCAGAAGGGAAAATACGATGACTCCGAAAGCGATCATCGCGATACTCAGATATTTTTTGTTGAATTTGAACTTCATGCCCTTTGCCCTTCTTTCTATGAATCACTCCGCAGTTTTACTATGTTTGCGGCTTTTCTCCGCCGTTCGTCCTCCTGCGCCGCGTAATGCTTTCTCGTCGTATTGACATCCTTATGCCCGAGCACATCCGCCACAAGGTAGATATCGCCGGTCTCCTGATAAAGCGCCGTTCCGTACGTACTTCTCAGTTTATGCGGCGTGATCTTCTTAAGGCTCGTCACGGTAGCCGCGTACTTTTTCACAAGGTTTTCAACGGCTCTCACGGTCAGCCGTCTATTCTGAAGCGAAAGGAAGAACGCATCCTCATGCCCTTCCATCGGGATTATGCGGCGCCGTTCGAGCATATAATCGAGAAGTGCCTGTTCCACTTCCTCCCCGAAGTAGACAACTGCCTCGTATCCGCCTTTTCTGCGGATCTTTATCCCGTTATTGCGAAAGTCCACATCATTGATATCAAGGCCCACACACTCCGAAACCCGGATCCCGGTTCCGAGAAGCAGTGTCATAAGCGCCACATCCCGCACCTTCGTCTTTTCATGGAAGGCAAGCTGCCTTTTGGTCAGCATCTCCCCTTCTTCCACATGATCGAGCAGGGTCGCGACCTCGGCGGGATCCAGCCGGATGATCTCCTTTTCATGGAGTTTCGGCATCGGTACGAGAGACGCCGGATTCGTCCCGATCATCTCAAGCCGGTAATAGTAATTGTAAAAACTCCTGAGAGCGGAAAGCTTGCGCTTTTTCGCGCGTTCGTCATTAGTGATCTCCTTTCCGTCCTTTACGTAATAGGTGACATACTCAAGATATTCCTCAATATCCTCACGGGTTACCTGATCAAGAACGCCAAGCTGCAGTTTCGTGATCTCCGTTTTTGCCACCACGGGATTCCTGTCATGGAGGAACTCGAAGAATACCCGGATATCATAGGCATAGGCAAGCCTCGTGCGGGCAGAGGTGAATTCCTGAATTCCGCGGAAAAAGGACTTGCAGAATGCGGGAAGGGTCGAAAGAACCTCCCGCATCTTCATGGTATTCAGGATATTCTGTTCATCATGATAGTTCTTCGACTTTTCCATATCAACGCTCCGCCCTACCGGCGAAATCTGACATCCATATAGGCGATGATCTCCTCAACGCAGCGTTCGAATCCGAGTTTGGAGCTGTCGAGACAAAGATCATAGTTTCTCGCGTCCGACCAGTTCCTTCCGGTGTAGTATTCGTGATAGTATTCCTTCTGCTTGTTGGTCCTTTTTACGAATTCCTCAAGTTCCTTAAGCGGCATACTGTGTTTCTCGGCCGCCTTTTCCAGGCAGAAATCCTCGGGAGCGTGAATAAAAACGGACAGTACATTTTCATAATCTCTGAGGATGTATTCCGCGCAGCGGCCCACGATCACGCAGCTCTCCGTTTCCGCGAGTTTTTTGATCACCTTTGCCTGAAAATTGAAAAGATTCCGGTTCGACGTAAAGTCCCTTGATTCCGGCGGGATCAGCTCCCCGTTGTAAACACTTTTAGCCACACGGAAGATTGTAGAGCGCTTCACCTTTTCATCCGCATTCGCGAAAAGAGCCTCATTGATTCCGGAATCCTCGGAAGCAAGCCGGATCAGATCCTTGTCATAGTAGGGAATGCCAAGCCGCTCCGAAAGCATCTGCGCCACGGTCCTTCCGCCGCTTCCGTACATTCTTGAGATCGTGATCACCACATCGCCGTGTTCCATAGCATACTCCTTTCTCCGGGGCATGTCCCGTTATTCTCCGAGATAGGCCTTTCTTATCCGGTCATTTTCAAGCAGTTCCGAAGACCTGCCTTCCAGCGCGATCATACCGGTTTCAAGAACATAGGCTCTGTCCGAAATGGAAAGCGCCTTTTTCGCGTTCTGTTCAACCAAAAGTACCGTGGTCCCGTCTGCCTTTACCTTCGCGATAATGTCGAAGATCTCATTAACAAAGATCGGGGAAAGCCCCATGGACGGCTCATCCATAAGGAGGATCCTCGGGCTCGACATAAGCGCTCTTCCCATGGCGAGCATCTGCTGTTCGCCGCCTGAAAGTGTTCCGGAAAGCTGGTTCTGGCGCTCCTTCAGTCTCGGAAAACGGGAAAAGACCATTTCGAGGTTCCCTGCGATCTCCGCCTTGTCCTTTCGCGTAAAGGCTCCCATCTTAAGGTTCTGCAAAACGGTGAGGTTTGCAAATACGCGCCGCCCTTCCGGAACATGCGCCATACCCATGGAAACGATACGGTGCGCGGGAGTTTTTGTGATATCCGATCCCTCAAAGAGGATCCTTCCGCCCGCCGCCGGGATAAGCCCCGTGATCGTATGAAGAGTCGTGGTCTTTCCTGCGCCGTTGGCACCGATCAGGGCGACCACCTCTCCCTTTTCCACATGGAAACTGATTCCGCGGATCGCACGGATCATTCCATAGTTTACATTCAGTTCCTCTATCTCAAGCATTGCCATCTTTTTAATCCTCACCGAGATACGCTCTGATAACCTCCGGATCGTTCAGGACCTTTTCCGTCTCCCCTTCGACCAGGACCGATCCGAAATTCAGCACCGTAAGGCGTTCGCAGATTCCGGCTACCAGTTTCATATCGTGCTCGATCAGCAGGATCGTCATTTTGAAGTGATCCCGTACAAAGCGTATCGTTTCCATAAGCTCGCCCGTCTCGTTCGGATTCATTCCGGCCGCGGGTTCATCAAGGAGCAGGAGTTTGGGCGCGGTGGCAAGTGCCCTCGCGATCTCGAGTTTTCTCTGTTTCCCGTAAGGAAGGTTTTTAGAGAGGGTTTCTTTTTCATCCTTCAGTCCGAAAACCTCCAGAAGCTCTTCCGCGTTCACGTTCATCTCCTTCTCCGTCCTGAAATAGTTCGGAAGACGGAGGATCCCTTCCAGGGTCGAATAGGAAAACCGGTTATGCAGGCCGATCTTCACGTTGTCCAGAACACTCAGATCCTTGAAAAGGCGGATATTCTGAAAAGTTCTCGCGATGCCTGCCCTGTTGATCTCGATCGTGGAAAGCCCCGTGATATCATCACCGTCAAGAAGGATCTTCCCTTCATCAGGTCTGTAGACACCGGTAAGCAGATTGAAGACGGTGGTCTTTCCGGCACCGTTCGGACCGATGAGGCCGTAAAGCTCGCCCTGTTCGATCCCTATATGGAAATCATCCACGGCACGAAGGCCGCCGAAGGAGATGCCAAGGTCGTTCACACTGAGTATCATGATCTTTGCCCCTCCTTTCCTCTGTTTTCATTTCTTCTCCGGAGAAAAGCCATGATCCCGTACCGTTCGCGGAAGGCTATAGCTCCGGGAGCCCAATTGATCAGCATCATAACGATAAGTACGATGGAATAGATCAGCATACGATAGGTGCTTAAGCCCCTTAACATCTCCGGGAGCACATAAAGAACGGCAGCCGCGATCACGCTTCCGCGTATGGAGCCGATCCCTCCGAGCACCACGTAGACAAGGATCATGATCGAAACATTGTAACCGAAATAGGTGGAGGACGCGGTCAGAGTCGTTGTGTTATGTGAGAACAGCACTCCGGCGCACCCGGCGATGGCCGCCGACACCGTAAACGCAAGCATTTTATAACTGGTCACGTTGATCCCCACGGATTCCGCGGCTATCCGGTTGTCCCGGATGGCCATGATCGCTCTTCCGGTACGGGAGTTCACGATATTCATCACAACGGCGAGCGTAATGAGGAGCAACAGGACCGCAACGGTGAAGCTCGAGTCCATCGGTGTCCCCTGAATTCCCATCGCACCGTTGATCAGCATCTTTCCCTCTCCCTGAAGCTGGAAGGATTTAAAAGAAGCATGAATTCCCGCTTCATCATATCCGAGATATACGGCGGATAAAAAGTTCTTGATGATCTCGCCGAAGGCAAGTGTTACGATCGCGAGGTAGTCTCCGTTAAGCCGCAGAACCGGGATTCCGATCAGGAATCCGAAGAGGGCGGCCATCAGCGTACCGATCACAAGAGCGATCAGGAATCTCAGCGGAGAAGGCAGTCCGCTATTCTTCACGGCCACGGAAAAAAGGGAGGAAGAAAACGCGCCGATGCACATAAAACCCGCGTGCCCGAGGCTCAGATCTCCCAGAATCCCCACAACGAGGTTCAGGGAAACGGCAGCGATCGCATAATAGCAAAGAGGCACAAGGAGTCCCCTGAAATGGTTGGACAGATGTCCGGTCGCGGAAAGGATCGTGACCAGTATATAAAAGGCCGCAACGATTCCGCAGGTAATAAGGTCATGTTTCGTCTGTTTCGTGAACTTCATATTTTATACCTTTTCCTGAATCTTTTTCCCGAGCAGTCCCGTAGGTCTGATAAGGAGCACGATGATCAGGATCGAAAATACGATCGCGTCGGAAAGCTGTGTCGAGATATAGCGCTTGCTCAGGCTTTCGATGACTCCGAGCAGAAGTCCCCCGATCATGGCGCCGGGAATCGATCCGATCCCTCCAAGTACCGCGGCCACAAAAGCCTTGATGCCGGGCATCGCTCCGGTATAGGGGGTCAGATTCGGATAAGCCGAACAAAGCAGCGCTCCCGCAATGGCGGCAAGTCCCGATCCTATGGCGAAGGTCAGCGAGATCGTACGGTTTACGTTAATGCCCATAAGGGATGCGGCTCCTTTGTCCTCGGAGACCGCGATCATAGCCTGCCCCTGCTTCGTACGATTAATGAAGAACTGCAACACAGCAAGCACCAGCAGGCTCACGATGATTGTTACGATCGTGACCCCCTGGATCTTCAGTTCCCCTCCGAAAAGGGACACGCCCTCCCATCCGACCACGGAAGTGAAGGATTTCGGATTTGCGGTAAAGATAAGGAGTGAAAGGTTCTGAAGAAAATAGCTCACACCGATGGCCGTGATCAGAACAGCCAGAGAAGATCCGGCACCCCTTAACGGCTTATACGCGATCTTTTCGGTAGTGATCCCGAGGATCGTGCATCCCACGACCGCAAGAAGGATCGCGGGAACCGGATGCATCCCCCAGGTGATCATTCCCGTATAGATCAGATAGGAACCGATCATGATCACGTCGCCGTGAGCGAAGTTCAGCATCTTCGCGATACCGTAGACCATCGTATAGCCAAGGGCGATGATCGCGTAGATGCTGCCGAGACTCAATCCGTTTATCAGATAGGTAAGAAAGTTCAGCATGTCGAATACCTCAGGTTCCGGAAAAATGCTCAGAAGGGTGCCTTTCCGGCACCCTCCGAAGCATCATTGTCCGAATACTTATTTCGCAAGAACATAAACCCCGTTCTCGATGATGACCGCTCTGGGATCCTTGTTCGGCTCACCCTGCGCGGTCCAGGAGATGGTGGTGGGCGAAGTGAGGACCTTATCGAGGGAGATCGAAGTCATCCCCGTCTTCATCGCATCACAGATCTCGGAGATGCTCATGGAAGGCTTGATGTCCTGCTTTTCGCATACCGCCTTGATCGCGTATACGGCATCATACGCGTCAGCGCCGAACTGGTTCGGTACATGACCGGTCTTCTCTTCAAATTTGGATACGAAATTCTTCGTAAGCTCATCCTCGGCCGTTGCGGAGAAAGGAGTAAGAAGGTAAACACCTTCCGCAAGGGAAGTATCGAAATTTTCCACACCGAGGATTCCGTCCATTCCGTCCACACCGAAGAATACGGGAGCATATCCCATCGCGTTCGCCTGCTGAAGGATCAGGGATGCTTCCTGATAATAGATGGGGAGGAACAGAAGTTCCGCTCCGGCATCTTTGGAAGTCTGAAGCTGTACGGAGAAATCCGTATTGGAATCCGTCGTAAATGATGTATCCGAAACGATGTTCACCCCGAGGTCCCCTGCCTTTGCAACAAAGCTGTCATGGATTCCGGTGGAATACTCGGTGGAGCTGTCATAGATAATCGCTACCGGCTTTGAACCGAGATCAGCGTTGCCCGCGATATAATCCGCCGAAGCCGCGCCCTGATCGGGATCGGAAAAGCATACGCGGAACGCATTGTCATACTGCACGCACTGAACAGCCGTTCCCGAAGGAGTCAGCTGGAACATATTGTCCGTATGGGTAAGCTCGCTTACCGCGATACAGGGTGCCGAGGTTACGGTACCGATCAGCATCTGCATTCCCCAGTCTTTCAGGGTATTGTAAGCATTAACTGCCTTTTCCGCATTGTGCTCGTCATCTTCGAAGCGATACTCGATCTTGAAGCCGTTGATACCGCCCGCGGCATTTACTTCATCCACCGCGATCTGGATTGCATCACGCACATCGCTTCCGTAGATCGCGGCACCGCCGGTGGTGGGCCCGATGCCCCCGATCTTGAAAACATCCCCGCCGGAAGCGGAGCCCTGGCCTCCCGAACCGCCGCAGCCGCAAAGGGATGCAACCGTAAGAAGAGCCGCACTTAACAGACAGATCACTTTCTTTTTCATAATGTTCTCCTCCAAAATAGATATTTGAGTAAATATTCCCAAAAATTATAAGACATTTTTGTGAATTATTCAAGCACATCCAGCTGTTTCCCGTCGGTCCAGATCCGCTCGAGATCATAGAAAAGCCGGTTGTCCCTGTCGAAAATGTGAACGATCAGATCACCGAAATCAAGCAGCACCCAGTTCGCGGTTTCATATCCCTCGATCTGGCGAAGGGTCGCTCCCGCCCTTCCGAGGCGCTCTTCCACTTCATCGGACATGGTCTGGATCTGATTCCGGTTATTGCCGCTTGCGATAAGAAAATAGTCGGCCATGACCGAGACTCCAGAGATGTCGATCACCTTGATGTCCTCGGCCTTTTTATCCTCCAGAGCTTCCGCCGCCTTTTTAACCAGTTCAAGTACTTCCTCTTTAGTCATTTCCGCCATTGAAAACACACTCCTTCAAATAATACTCATAGGTCTTCTCCGTCATAGGGTCGATCCTGTCCTTTCGGGATCTCAGATAGGAAAGCGTATCCTCCGAGATCTTCAGCAGGGTCAGATCCAGATCTTCAAACGCCATTTTCCGGATCTTCGGGAGATTTTCCGCCTTGTCCCGGTTCGGCTCGATGTAATCCGCGATAAAGATGATCTTTTCAAGCTTTGACATTCCGGGCCTTCCGGTCGTATGGTAAGTGATCGCGTTCAGAATGTCCTTATCTTCGATCCCGAACGTCTTTTTCGCGATCAGCGCGCCCACCTTTCCATGAAGGAGATAAGGCTCCCGACGCTCGCTTTCGCTTACGGGCAGATGATATTTCTCCGCTATGGCAAGCAGTTTTTCGTCCTTGAGATGCTTGGCCGAATCGTGCAGCAGCCCGGCAAGATACGCCTTCTCCGGATCTTCGTCATATCTCATGGCCAGCGCACAGGCGATATAACTCACTCCCATCGTATGCTCAAACCGCTTTTCCGACTGCACACTCCTTATCTTTTCCACGATCTTTGCTTTTTTCATTTCGGCAGCACGATCTTCGGGTCCTTCGGATCCGGTTTATAAAGCACGATCTTTTTTCCGATCACCTGAACGACTGTGGAATGAGACCTTTCCGCCAGCGCCGAAGCCAGCTCTTTCGGATCGTCAAAGCAGTTTTTCAGCACGCCGACCTTGATCAGTTCATGCGTATTGAAGGTCTCGGACACCGCCTCCGTGATCTCGGGGCTTAAGGAAGCCTTTCCGATATTGATGATCGGTTCAATGTTCATGGCGAGCCCCTTAAGATAAGCTCTCTGTTTCGATGTCAGATTCATCCTCTTCTCCTTTGCCTTAACGGCCTAATTCAGATACTCAAACCGGTATCCGTACATTCTTACCGTATCACCTTCGCTGATCCCGAGTTTTTGGAGTTCCTCATCGATCCGGTTCTCTTTTAGGAAATTCTGGAAGAACAGGAAGCCTTTTTCGGATTCCAGATTCGTATATCCCAGCATTTTCTCGATCCTCGGTCCTTCGACCACATATTCTCCGCTCTCCTCGTCATAGGACACGGTATAGGGTTCCTCCTTCAGGGATATCATGTATTCCGGGAAGAATTCCTGTTCAAAGCGGATCTCTTTGACCGGGGTTTCGTCAAGGAGTTTCCGTACCCGGAAAAGGAGTTCCCGGATCCCCTGTCCGGTGGCGGCAGAGATCTCCATGACCTCATAGCCCTTCGGTTCGAATTCCTTTTTAAGAAGGGATACCGGATCTTCGGGGCCCCTTTCGGGGATCAGATCGATCTTGTTGGCAGCGATGATCTGAGGTCTTTTTGCCAGTTCTACGCTGTAGGCCTCAAGCTCTTTGTTGATCTTATATACATCTTCGACGGGATCACGTCCTTCCGAGCCGGAAGCATCCGTGATATGCACGATCACGCGGGTCCTCTCGATATGGCGCAGGAATTCATATCCGAGTCCGGCGCCTTCGGAAGCCCCTTCAATGATCCCGGGGATATCCGCGATGACAAACGGCTCGATCCCTTCGGATTCCACCACTCCCAGATGAGGATTAAGGGTCGTAAAATGATAATTCGCGATCTCCGGCCTCGCATTGGAAACCCGGGTAAGGAGCGTGGATTTTCCGACATTCGGAAATCCCACAAGGCCGGCGTCCGCAAGCAGTTTCAGTTCGAGCAGCAGAGTGATCTCCCTGGCGCTCTGTCCGGGCTGTGCGTATTTCGGTGCCTGCATTGCCGGAGTCGCGTAGTGCTGATTTCCGTTTCCGCCCTTTCCGCCCTCAAGAAGCACAAAGTGCTTCGTATCCCCGGAAAGATCCACTATGACCTTGCCGGTCTCCGCTTCCTTGACGACCGTTCCTTCCGGCATCTTAAGGACAAGGTCCGCTCCGTTCTTTCCGCGGCATTTTTTCTTTCCGCCGTTTTCTCCGTCGCCTGCCTTGTATTTCCGGATATGCCGGTAATCGGAAAGCGTGTTCATCCCCTGATCGATCTCAAGGATCACGCTTCCGCCGTCTCCGCCGTCTCCGCCGTCCGGACCGCCGTTTGCCACATATTTTTCCCTTCGGAAGGATACATGGCCGTCACCGCCTTTTCCGGACCTTACAATGATTTTCGCTCTGTCTGCAAACATAGTCCCGTTCTTTCAAAAAAAGCCCCAAGCATAAAACCCGGGGCTTATCATCATTCGTTTCGCATTCTTATAAAAGACTTATTTCGCCTCTTCCACAGGATAAACGCTGGCCTGCTTTCTGTCTCTTCCGAGGCGCTCGAAGCGGAGCACTCCGTCGATCTTCGCAAAGAGGGTGTCGTCACCGCCGATCCCCACATTATTGCCCGGATGGATCTTGGTTCCGCGCTGTCTGTAAAGGATGTTTCCGGCCTTCACGAACTGCCCGTCCGCACGCTTTGCGCCGAGACGCTTCGCTTCGGAGTCGCGGCCGTTCTTGGTCGAGCCCATTCCCTTTTTATGTGCGAAAAACTGAAGGTTTAGTCTGATCATTTCCTGACCTCCTTTTTTCTTAACTCCAGATACTTCTTCCCGTATTCCGACCGGATCCCGTCAAGACCCATATACAACGCCTCAAAAAGCGTTCCGGTGCTCTCCTTTTTCATATGGGGAACCCGGAATATGATCACGCCCTCAGCCTCGTCTTCGGCATATTCATGTTCCTCGCCGTTCAGATTGATGATCGCGTTGATCGTATTGATGATCAGAACCGATATGGATGCGCAGATGATATCGGATCCTTTTTTTCCGTACATCGCATGTCCGGATGCTTCAAATCCCGTTATCCTGCCATCCTCTGTTTCAAAAACAACCCTTGTCATATTACAGGCTGATCTTGTCGATCTTAACCAGTGTATAAGGCTGTCTGTGACCGTTCTTCTTGTGATATCCGGATTTCGGCTTATACTTGTAGACAACGACCTTCCTGTCCTTGCCCTGCCTGAGCACGGTTCCGGATACGCTCGCACCGTCAAGACTTCCGGCCACCTTTACGGAGCCGTTGTCCGAGATTGCGATCACATCATCAAAAGTAACGGTTTCTTCTTCTTTGGCATCGAGCTTCTCAACCTTTACAAGGTCGCCTTCCGATACCTTATACTGCTTTCCGCCGGTAGCGATGATTGCGTACATAATGAATTCCATCCTTTCCATGAACAGAAGACTGTTCATATACTCGCTGATTACGGTGAAAGACTGCTCTTTGCTTGAACCTCATCAGGCGGCCGGTGTGCCGAAAACGACACACTATGATAAACTATCACGGAAACTGGCGGTTGTCAACCGGTTTTTCCGCTTTCCTGTTATATTTCTCAACAAAGGTGCGGAATTCTTCCAGAGGAAGAGGTTTGGAAAAATAGAAGCCCTGAATGTAATCCACGCCGATCGCCGTCATCATGTCGAACTGCTCTCTGGTCTCAACGCCTTCGGCCACAACACTCAGCCCAAGTTCCTTGATCATGCGGATCGTCGCGTTCATTACCACTTTCGCCCTTTCGGAGCGGAAATAGTCCTGTACCATGGAACGGTCGAATTTCACGATGTCGACCGGCATATCCACAATGTAATTCAGATTGGATTCGCCCGTTCCGAAATCGTCAAGGGAGAAGCTTACTCCCGCACTTTTCAGACGGTCGAGGTTTTCAAGGAAAAGCTCCCTGTCCGTAAGGGCGGAGCTCTCCGTGATCTCGAGATTTACCGCGTCCGGTCTCAGTCCGTGATTCTGAAGGATATCCCTGAATCTTCCCGAGAGTTCTTCGTTTTCGCACTGGACCGCGCTGAGGTTCACTTCGATATAGCGGATCCCGAGTCTTCTCAGGTTTTCCTTCTCCATATAAACACAGGTCCGTTCAAATACATATTCTCCGAGCCGTTCGATCTGACCGGATTCTTCGGCCACGGGAATGAAGATCCCCGGCATCACGATCTCCCCGTTTCTGTCCCGCATCCTCGCAAGCGCCTCGGCGGAAACAAACCGGTCATCTTCAACCGAATAGATCGGCTGCAGATAAACCTCGATCCGGTCCTCCTCAAGGGCCTCATTGATCTCACGGGTGATCCTCAGGAAATCTCTTTCGCGCTCGATGGCCTCCCTGTCAATGGTGAACAGATGGCTCCTGTCATCCATGATCTCCATACGGTAATCCTGATAAAGGAGCATCAGTTCCCGGCCGTTCTCAAGAATCCGGTTGTCCGGAAGATAAATGAACTTGGCCTGAAGCTCCCAGCCTTCGAAAGGATTCTCAAAGCGCTGTCTCACAAAGCCGATATCGTCCTTGCAGGCGATGGAATAATCGTCGGAGTCCTCATCCGGCTCATAAACGAGTATAAAATCGTTTCCGAGCCCGCGAAAGAGTTTTGTACCGGAAAATCCGTGCAGATACTCCGCAATGCTGAGGAGCACCTGTTTCCTCTCATCGCGGCTCATATGCCATTCCTCGCTGAGGCAGACTCCCATACATGCAAAACGTTTATGCATGTCAAAGAGCTGAACCATATAATCCATAAGACAGTTAAAGGAAAAAACACCCGTCGTCCGGTCGATGTAAACCTCCGGGTTCTCCAGTTCCGCGTACATGATCAGCATTCCGATCGAAGAGGCAAAGCCCACGAGAAGCAGTTTCGGGAACAGGAACTGAACGACCGCAGCAACGATCACGATGAACATCCATGCGCGTACCGCACGCTTCCTGTGTACATTCATCTTTTTTCTGTACAGGAAAGTGACAAAAAACGAACATATGATATAGACCGGTGCGAAGACATAGGTCAGGATGGCCGAAGGGCCGTAACTGTAAACATCCCGGTCGGAATGCGTATAGTATATCTTCGATGCCATAACGGCAATGGTCCCTATGATCAGAAATGCCCTGGCTCCGAGCTGAAACAGCTGGTTCTCCCGAAGCTCCTTCACATCATTGTAGGCATAGACAAATCCCATATAGGAAGCGAGCAGAAGGGAAACAAGATAGATCTTGCAGGCAAGGTCCACCACGATCGCCGGCAGATTGTCTCCGAAAACGATGAAAAAGATGGAATTGATGTCAAGGATGATCAGCGTAAGATTAATAGCGAGAGACGCTCTGAAGAGTTTCTCGCTCCGAAGGCCCACATGTTCGTGCCGATGCAGGAAATATATCAGGATGAGATCAAGCACCAGTCCGCAGAACTGTACCTCAATATTCAGCATCCCCGCCCTCCGCAAGACCGGCCGCTTCATCGGCCGATGTCCGTAAATAATATTGTATCACAGGGTAACCCTTAAGAAAAGGAGAATTCTTCCGCAAGAGAGAGGTCCACTTTCCTTCTCGTGATCTCCACGATCCCAAGGGGCGTCATATCCACAAGGTTCGTCGCCACCCTGTCCTTCTTCAGTTCCGCTCCGAGAAGCTCCAGCAGAGCTTTTTCCTCTTCCCTGTCCTTCATATTGATGAAATCGACCATGATTATTCCGGAAAGATTCCGGAGTTTCAGCTGTCTTGCCACTTCTATGGCCGCTTCCGTATTGACCTTCCGTATGAAGTTTGCGGAGTCCCTGCGTCTTCCGTCGGTCTTCCCGGAATTCACGTCGATCACGTTCATGGCTTCGGTCTGTTCGATCACAAGATACCCGCCGGAATGAAGATAGACTTTTTTATCGAGAAGTCTTCCGAGATGTGTCTCCAGATTATACAGATTCTTCAGTGATACCCCCTCTTCCGTGTAGAGCCGCAGTCTTTTGTTCCTGCAGAGGTCAAGGGTGGTAAGGGTGTCGTAAACTTCGGGATTGTCCGTGATGATATCGTCATAGTCCTCCGAAGGGATATCCCTTATCACTCCTCCCGCTCCCGCGGACCCTTCATACAGCACGGTATAGAGAGTTCTTGACTGTGCCTCGTTTCTCAGGAACTCACCGATCCTGCTGAAACGCCGGATCTCGTCGTAAAGAGGGGACAGGTCTTCCTCCCCCTCAAGCAGCGAAGCGGAATTCGTACGGATCATCCATCGAAAAGGTGTAAGATCGATCTCTTTCTGTTCTCTCAGTATGGTGATCAGCCGGTTTGCGGTATATTCCGGAAGTTTCTTCGAAATGTTGATGCCGTGGCCGTCAAGATGCATAACGCAGTACTCTCCGGCCAGGTTAAGATACGCGCTCCCCTGAGGGCGCTTGGTCTTGATCGCGTCCGCGGTTATGCGGATCGGAAGTTCATCCCCGCACTTTATCTGGCCTCCCGGGATCTCCGAAAGCGGAAGGAACACCTTCGTTTTCTTCGCGATCAGCGCAAAGGCACAGTTCATGGCCCTGTTGATCTCCGTAATCTTCCCCATATAAATATTTCCGACGATCGACGCGTTGATGCATTTGATATGCATGAGTTCATGGTTCCCGTCGAAGAGAAACAGCATATCCGTATCCCTGAGTTTCGTGATAACGATCTTTCCCATAAATAATCCCTTACAGCAGTCCTTTCAGGCAGATTTCGCCGTCTTTCCCCGTATTCTCATAGATTTCGGTGCGGTGTACCCGGAAGGGAAACTCCCCCTCTTCGATCCCGGCATCTTCAAGGAAGCAGTGAGTGAAAAACTCCGGTTTCACATTGTCGGAGGAACCCGAATTGATCACAAAGCGGATCGTACGCTCCCTGCCTTCGGGGATCCCGTAATCGTACAGGAATTCCTTCAGGTCGATCTCAAGGAAGCCTCCTCCTTTTTTCTTCGGTTTCCGAACCGGTATATGCTCTCTTTCGCAAAAAGAAAGATAAGTCCGCTCCCAGCCGGAAGGCAGCTTTACATGGTCGCGGAAGGTCACCTCATATTCGGAAGCGAACACCGAGGACATACAGTTTCTGGTCCCCTGCGGCATCCTTTTGACGGCCAGGATCCTGAAAAAGCAGTTGGATTCCTCATTCATCCTACGGAGGATCTCATCTTCCGGGACCTCTTCGGTAAACGCCACATCAAAGTACTCTCCCGTTGATGTAAAACCCAGTGAAAGCGGATAGGCAAAGCTCATGACGGGATGGGGCGAATATCCGCCGGAAAAGGCAACGGGGAGGGCGGCCCTCCGGATCACACGCTGGAAAAAGCGCATGACATCCAGATGTCCTGTGTATTTCACCGGGCCTTCCTTCGTAAACTTTATGCGATACAGGATCGTCCTTTTCTCCTCTTCCAGCTTCTCCGGCATCCCTGTCATTTCCTTTTTCCCACACAGATTCCGCAGCCGAATTTCGCGCTTCCGCAGCCGCTGCAGTTTTCTTTACAGTTCGGGGTCGTGACCGCTTCCTTCGCCTTTCTCCATTCCTTAAGGAGAAACTCTTTTTTGACACCGCAGTCTATGAAATCCCACGGGAAGATCTCATCCTCCCGTCTTGTTCTTGTGGTATAAAAATCCGGATCGACCCCGCATTCCGAAAAAGCCTCCATCCATCTGTCGTAATGAAAGCTTTCGGACCAGGCATCATACATGCAGCCCTTTTCATAAGCCTTCAGTATCACAGCCGAAAGCCTCCGGTCTCCCCTTGCGAAAACGCCCTCAAGCCTTGAGGTGTCGGGGTCATGCCAGACATAGCGGATCGATTTGCGGTTCAGCTGGGAAAGAACGGCACTCTTTACCGTATGCGCCTTCTCCCTGAATTCATCATCCGTGTTCTGCGTTGCCCACTGAAATGCCGTAAAGGGCTTCGGTACGAAGAACGAGGAGCTTGCCGTGATCTGCACTCTTCCGTTCCGCTTTTCCTTCGGAACCGTATCGTAATAGACCGCCGCGATTTCGTTCGCAAGAGACGCGATTCCTTCGATATCTTCCGTGGTCTCGAAGGGCTGTCCCAGCATGAAATAGAGTTTTACCTTGTTCCACCCTCCCAGAAATGCCTCCCTGCAGCCGGAAAGTATGCTCTCAAGCGTGAGATTCTTGTTGATCACATCACGCATATGCTGGGTTCCGGCTTCCGGAGCAAAGGTGAGGGAGGATTTTTTGACATCCTGCACCTTGGACATTATGTCGATGGAAAAGGCATCCACCCTCAGTGAGGGAAGCGAAATATTGATATGCCGTTCGTTGCAGTAACCGATCAGGCGTCCGAGGAGTTCTCCGAGCGATGAATAATCGCTTGAGCTCA
>JAILLW010000057.1 GCA_024692955.1 Lachnospiraceae bacterium
CCCTGATCACCGCCACCATCGGAAATGTTACATTTCCGGCCGACGCGGATGATTATGAAAAGCTTTTCTCCCTGATGGATAAAGCACTCTATCACGGGAAACGCAGGGGCCGGAACTGTTATACGATCTATGACAGGGAAAAACATGCGAATCTGGAGGTCCGCAGCCTGGCTAAGAGCGGGATCTACACCAGCATGCGGGAGCTTTCAAAGCTCTTTGCCGGAAAGAGCCGCCTCATAGACAGACTCGGGGCCGTAATGCCGGTTTTGAACGACGGTTTTCAGATCCATACCATGTATTACGCTTTCCCCGGCGGGGAGGCCGTAAACGTGCTGGATCCTTCGGATCACGCAAGGATCGGCGACATCTCTTCGCAGATCATGGATGATATCGTTCTCTTCGACTCCGTGGATGACCTTCGGGAAGCCTGTCCGGCATTCCATAAGGCTCTGACCGGGCGGAATGCCGTATCGGTACTTATCATCCGCATCGGTACCGCGGATGAGCCTTCCGGATATCGCATCTGCCCCGAGAAGCGCAGACACCGCATCCGGCAGGAGGACGAATACGGGATCCTTTATTTCCTTTCAAGCCTTGCAGCGGGAGTATAGCCTATGTCCTCGAAAACAAAGAATACTATCATCGTCGTAACCACCATCCTTCTTCTCGGGATCATCCTCGCCGGCTCCATTATCTTCAGGATCCTGGGGGAGCGGATCCCGGACAATGATCCGTCCGTGATCGGAAATACTGCCGGAAATCTCAACAACGGCGGGTATTTCGCGGAAAGCGGAGACCGGGTCTATTTCTCCAACCCTTTCGACAAGGGTTCGATCTATTCCATGAATCCGGACGAAACGGATTTTAAAAAGGTAACCTCCTCCTCCTCCAAAAACATCCTGGTGGGCGGCGATTACCTCTACTACTATATGGATACCTCCGGAGGCGGCACCGGTCTCGGTTATGTGGTAAAGACCTTCGGTGTCTACCGCTGCGACAAAGACGGGCGGAACGCCAAATGCCTTGACAGGGAGGCTGCCGTCATCATGCAGCTTGTCGGTAATTATGTTTATTATCAGCGTTATAACAATAAGGATTTCACCAAGACCTATAAGGTGAAGACGGACAAGTCCGAACAGATCCTCGTATCCGACTCGATCATCAATCCGGCTGCCGCGGCCAACGGCACCATTTATTTTAACGGGACCGAAAAGGATCATTATCTCTATGCGATGGATACGCGGAACGATACCGCCTATACGATCTATAAAGGAAATGTATGGTATCCCCAGTATCAAGACGGATATATCTACTATATGGATGTGGGCTCCGACTACCGGATCTGCCGCTTTAATCCCGGAACCAACGAAACGGTGGTCCTGACAAATGACCGTGTCGATTCCTTTAACGTCGGCCGTTTCAACATCTATTATCAGAAAAATGATGCCAATGCCCCCTGCCTTATGCGGATGAACCTGGACGGTTCCAACCCGGAGGTCGTGGCCTACGGCAATTTCAATTCCATCAATCTCACATCACAGTATGCCTATTTCCGGCAGTTCGGGGAAGATCAGACCTTCTACCATACCCCCGTGATCGGAAGCATCAACGTGGAAGGATTCTGGGCCGCCCAGACCGCGGCCATCGAAAACGAATAGTGTTCTTTCCGTCCGCGCTTTTATTCCGCGCCCTTATTCCGCGCTTTTTCCCGCTCCCCGAGTTCCCGGCACATTTCGGAGACGGTCCTCCCGGTAAGAGGGTTTACATAATATGGAGCGATCTCAAGCATCGGTCTTAGAACGAACTCCCGGTTCGAAAGATCGGGATGGGGGATCGAAAGATCCGGATCGCAAAGCAGCAGATCCTCGTAGAAAAGAATATCGATGTCCAGAGTGCGCGGGCCCCAGTGGACCTCCCGGGTACGGCCCGCTTCATTCTCGATCCTGTGAAGGAGATCCAGCAGGTCGTGAGGAGGAAGAAATGTTTTTATGTAAACTACTCCGTTCAGGAAATCCTCCTGCTCCACTCCGCCGTAAGGCTTTGTTTCGATGAGGGAGGAACAGATCACGTCTCTTATGCTCTCTTCTGTCTTAAGTTTACATAATGCATCTTCTATATACTGTCTTCGATCTCCGATATTGGAGCCGATCCCCAGATATACCCTGTTCCATTTTCTCGTTATGTTAACCGATATGTTTTTGAATTCCTCCTTTACGGGGGCATTCGGCTTATGGATCGTGACCGTAACCTCCCGGATCAGTGCGTAGCGGACGAGAAGCTCCGTCGCAAGGTGCTCGGCAAGGGCTTCGATCAGATCGTAGCGGGTGGCGGACACATAATCCGAGATAAATGTGCAGACACCGGAGTAATTGACCGTCTTTTCAAGATCGTCGGCAAGTCCGGCGGGGCGAAGCTCCATCCCCAGATCCACATCCACGAAGAAAAACTGTCCGTCCCTCTTTTCATGCTCCCGTACGCCGTGATAGGCAAATACCTTCAGCTGTTCGATCCTGATATGATCCATGATACTCCTTTCCGCTTTGCGAAAGCTTCCCGACTATCTTTTCGGGATAAGGGCTTCCGCCATCCGGACCGCCCTGACATTCTCCTTTACATCATGAACACGGATGTATCTCACGCCCGAAAGGACCGCGTGCACGGTAAGGGCAAGTGTTCCCTCCAGTCTCTCCTCCACGGGAAGATCCAACACATATCCGATCACGGATTTCCGGGATACCCCGAGAAGCCATCCGGGGGTAAATACCCCGGCGTTTTTTTCTTTGTCCGCTCCGTCCTTTTTTTCTTTGTCCGGATATCCTGCCCGGAATGAAAGTTTACATAACTCTCCAATGCTGCGGAGCAGGGCAAGGTTTTCCTCCTGGGTCTTATTAAAACCGATCCCGGGATCCAGAATGATCTTCTCCGGATCGATGCCAAAAGAAAGGGCATTTGCCGTAAGCTCTTTCATCTCAGCGCAAAACCGGTTTACATAATTCTCATCCACCGTGTCCGCCCCCGGAACATTATGGGTCAGGACATAAATAACACCTGTTTTTGAAACCACCCTTCCAAGGTCCGGGTCCGCTCTGAGCCCACTGATGTCATTTACGATGGAGGCCCCGGCACGGATGGCCGCCTCCGCGGTCCCTGCCTTATAGGTATCAACCGATACCGGAATATCAAACCTTGCTTTGATCGCTTCAATAACAGGCGTTACTCTTTCAATCTCCTCCTCCATCGGAACCCTGACGGCCCCGGGTCTTGTGGATTCTCCTCCCACATCGATGATCCCGGCCCCCTCGCGGATCATCTCCTCCGTACGGAAGAGCGCGGTGGATACATCCGGACAGTTTCCACCGTCCGAGAAGGAATCCGGAGTCACATTTAATATTCCCATAACAGTTGTTATCATATCTGCTGTCCCTTCACCGCCGTTTCATCACAGGTGTTTTTTCACCGGCTCTCTTTGCTTGCGAGCTTTCCGATATATCGCTTCGCAGCCTTCAGGATGCTTAAGGAGCCGAAGATAAGGATCACGTCCTTTTTCCCGGCGGAAAGAAGGGCAAGTTCGATCGCTTCTTCAAGTCCTCCGATGGAGGTCACGTCCGAAATCTCTTCCGGAGCGTCCGCCGCGAGGGAAGATGAATCATATCCCCGCTCTCCGAAGGTGGATATGGTAAAGAGCCTGGAAAGGCAGGGTGCAAGTTCCCCGAAGACGGCTTCATGATCCTTATCCTTCAGCATTCCCGCGATCCCGATGATCCGCCGTCCCCCGTAATACTGTCCGAGAGTTTCCTTAAGCACGGCCGCGCCTCCGATATTGTGGGCGCCGTCCAGAATGATGACCGGCGCTTCGGAAAGGATCTCGAAGCGTCCCGGGTGTTTCGTGTTATGTAAACCTTTTCGGATCATCCTTACGGTCGGGAGATTCGGGTCTTGCATATTATGTAAACCCGCTTGAGGAATCTTCAATGACAGTTCCGGACATTTTCCAAAAAGGAGCCGGGCCGCCGTCACCGCAAGTGCCGCGTTTTGGGCCTGATGCTTTCCGGGAAGTGGTACCGGAAGATCCTTAAGGACATTCTCTCCGACGGAAAGATCGATACTCATAAGATGCTTTCGCCGGTCATACTTTACCGTATATGCGGAAGGATCCACCGTAAGAAACGGCACCGCAAGGGCCTTTGCCCTTTCCTCAAGGGCCGAAAGCGCCTCCGGGGGCTGCCCGGCACTAAGAGCGATGCACCCCGGTTTCAGGATCCCGGCCTTGTTGGAGGCAATTTTATGTAAACTCCCTCCCAGGTATTCCGTATGATCCCGGCTGATGGGTGTAAAGACGCAGACCTTCGTACCCTTTACGATATTGGTGGCGTCAAGTTCTCCTCCCATTCCCGCTTCAATCACCGCAACATCACACTGCTTTTCCCGGAAATACCGGAATGCCAGAGCGGTCAGTGCTTCGAATTCCGAAACGGAAGCATCCGGATACAGTTCCTTCGCGTATCCGAAGATTTCCCCGAGGCCTTCCTTCATCTCCTTCTTCGTGATGGGGCGGCCGTTCACGCGGATCACTTCCTCATCGGAGAAAACCGCGGGAGAGGTGTAGGTCCCGACCTTCAGTCCGCTTTCTTTCAGAACAGACGAAAGAAAGGCCGCAACCGAGCCTTTCCCGTTGGTTCCCGCGATATGGATGACATTCAGTTCATCCTGCGGATCATTCAGTTTCCCGCAAAGAGCGCGGATCCTTTCCAGCGTGAAGTCGATCATCACGCCGTTCAGTCGATCATCGAAAGATCGATATCATCATTTTCCGCAAAGGCCACATGGGGATCCACGCCGATATTCTGCATATTGAGGGTACGGCGTCTGATCCTTGCCACTTCGGACTTCTCCAGAATATAGTTCTTGATCTCCTTCGCATGCCGGATATGAAGAAGCTCCATTTTCTGATCCGTTACGTCCCCGGTAAAGCAGACGACGGTCCCGAGTCCCACGATCCGCTCAAAAAAGCTGGAGGTCAGTTTCACGTCCTGGATCTTGTACATATAACAGTCATCCTCGGTCTTGTTGAAAAAGCCCCGGTCCGTTGTTACCATATCATCTTTGACATGATACTTTGTGAAGGTCCAGGGAAGACCCAGAAAGACCCAGCGCTTTCTTTCTGAGTATTCGACTTTCTCCATGGTTTCGTCTTTTTCCCGCATCCGTTCATTCCTCCGTTTTGATTTCCGCCTTCCGGTTTCCGGCGATCCAAATGCATTATAACAATTCCCGCGGTTTCTATCAATCCCGATCTCTCCGCGGGGTCATAAAAGATGCATTTCCGGAAGATCGCTGGCGAAAACCTCCGGTGGCGTAGTATAATGGATAACGATCGCGAAAACAACGATATCAACGGAGAAGACCATGAAGAAAAACTCTGACGGCAAAAAAGGTTCTTCCGATAACGGCGGATCGAAGAAAAAAAGACCGAACATCCTTCTGCTGCTCATACTGTGGCTGCTCTTTCTGGGATGCACGGCCCTTATCTGCTATCTTTCTTTTGAAAACGGTGATAAGGCAAAGGAACTCGGAAGTTCCCTCACCCTGAAACTTGCCCAGTGGAATTTCCAGCTGGAGGATGTCCCCGAGGAGGCACTTACCGGCTTTACCTACAAGTTCCGCCAGCTTGGGCGGCTCCTGATCTTTTTCGTACTGGGAGTCATCGGGACCGGCACGATCCATTATACGCTGAGATCCGCCCGCTGGATCATCCGTTCCCTTATCTCCACCGCGCTCCTTATCGGGATCGCCGTATTTACCGAGCGATATAAGCTTCATCTTCCCACCAGGCACTATTCCGCCGATGAGATGATGATCAGTATCATCGGGGTCCTGCTGGGCTTCCTCTTCGTGAGTTTCGTGACCCTTGTGGTCGTAACGGCAAGGAGGATCGCCTCGCTGCGGGAGTGACCGCCTGCGGAAGCGGCCGCCTGCCGCCGTTCTTATGCGTTCTTATAAAGCCTCCGCTCAGTTCAGCGGGCTCATCTTCTCCTCACAGTATTTGCAGCGGTAGATCTCCTTATCCGGATCCGCCAGCACGAAGATATGGGGCAGTTCCTGCTCGATGGAAGTGATACAGCGCGGGTTTTTGCAATAGATGATGTTTTTGATCTCTTTCGGAAGCGTCAGCTCCTTCTTATCCACGATCTCCCCGTCCTTGATCACGTTGACCGTGATATTGTGATCGATGAACGCGAGGATGCTGAGGTCCAGCGTGTCTATGTCACATTCCACCTTCAGGATATCCTTTTTCCCGAGTTTGTTTGACCGCGCGTTCTTGATGATCGCCACGGTGCAGTCCAGCTTGTCAAGGCCCAGATGATGATAGATCTGCAGGCTCTTTCCCGCCTTGATATGATCGAGGACAAAGCCCTCTTCGATTTTTCCCACATTCAGCATATGTGATCTCCTGTTGTTGCGTAAATCTTAAGTTATGTTAACTAAAAATTGATTATGTAAACCGGTTTAGAGTTATGTCAACTTGATCTCCAGCAGGGTCAGAATCAGCGCCATCCTCACATAGACTCCGTACTGCACCTGCTTGAAATAGGCAGCTCGCGGGTCGTCATCCACCTCCACCGAGATCTCGTTCACCCTGGGCAGGGGATGAAGCACGAGCATATCCTTCTTTGCGAGGCTCATCTTTTCCTTGTTCAGGATGTAGAAATCCTTCAGTCGCACATAGTCTTCCTCATTGAAGAAGCGCTCCCGCTGAACTCTGGTCATATAGAGGAAATCCAGCTCTCCCATCACCTCATCGAGGCTGATCACTTCCTTGTATTCGATATCCTTCTCCTTCAGACTCTCCGTGATATAATCCGGTACCCTGAGCTCCGGAGGCGATATGAAGACGAAACGGATCCCCGGGTAGCGCATCAGCGCGTTGATCAGGGAGTGGACCGTACGGCCGAACTTCAGATCCCCGCAGAGCCCGATGATGAAATCACCGATATGTCCCTTCAGGGACCGGATCGTGAGAAGGTCCGTCAGGGTCTGGGTCGGATGCTGATGTCCGCCGTCTCCGGCATTGATCACGGGGATCGAGGAATGGGATGCCGCCACCATGGGCGCCCCCTCCTTGGGATGTCTCATCGCGCAGATATCCGCGAAGCACGAGATCACGCGGATCGTATCCGAAACACTTTCCCCCTTCGCTGCCGAAGAGGAATTCGCGTCCGAAAACCCGATCACGCTCCCGCCGAGATTCAGCATCGCGCTCTCAAAGGATAACCGGGTTCGGGTGCTCGGTTCATAGAAACAGGTCGCAAGTTTTTTGCCGGTGCAGGCATGGGCATATTTTCCCATATCGGCTTCGATGTCATTGGCCAGTATGAAAAGCTCCTCGAGCTCCTCCACACTGAAATCCAGCGGACTCATCAAGTGGCGCATAGGCCGTTCTCCTCCTTCTTGTCCTTAAGAAAAGACCGAAGATAAAATCTCCGGTCTTTTCGATCATTCTTTAAATATCAATAAATCCGAAACTTCCTTCCGTTTCGGTGCGGAAGGCTCCTCGTCGGGATATCCGACAGGGATGAGGCAAACGAGCTCCCTCTCTTCCGGGATCTCCAGCAGCTTCGTGGCGGATTCCTCGTCAAAGATCCCCATGATCACCGTTCCGAGTCCCTTCTCATATGCCGCAAGACAGAAGGTCTGGGCCGCGACTCCGGCATCGAACATCTGCCATCCGCCCTCCTTGGGAGTGGTATAGGAGCCGTCCCTCTCAAAGCCGCTGCGGTTTTTGATCATGGTAACGGCGATCAGCATCGGAGCCTGGCAGATGATCTCCCCGTTATGAGGATGCTGTGAGGTGCATTCGGTACCGATCCTGTCCTTCAGGGCTCCCTCCACCGCAATGTAGCGCGTGATCTGGGTGTTCTTCCAGGACGGCGCATAGGCCGCTTCGGAAATGATCTCTTCAATGAGCCCGTGATCCACTTTTTCATCTTTGAACTTCCGGATGCTCCGGCGTCCCATAATACATTCTTTCGCTGTCATAAGTAACCCTCCTTATGAAACAAACTTTACAGGCAGTCCTCAAATTCCCTGATAACGCTCTGTTCCGGCTCCTTCGTGCATTTGCTCACCAAGATGATGAAGATGAGGGACACAAGGAACGCGGGAAGCAGTTCATAGATTGCGAACACGCCTCCGAGAGGCTTGATCAGGAATTTCCAGATAAATACCATGGCGCCGCCGGAGATCATCCCGGCGAGAGCGCCTTCACGGGTCGTACGCTTCCAGAAGAGCGCGCAGAGCATCAGGGCACCGAAGGCACCGCCGAAGCCGGCCCATGCAAAGGATACGATCCGGAATACCGACGAATCCGGATCCAGTGCAAATACAACGCCCAGAGCCGCAATGATCACGATGGCGATCCTTGCAACCAGAAGCTTCTTTTTGTCGTCCATCTTCTTTCCGAGGAATTCCACGATGATATTCTCCGAAACGGAGGAGGCCGCAGCCAGCATCTGGGAATCCGCGGTGGACATGGTGGCTGCCAGGATCCCGGCAAGGATAAGGCCGGCTACCAGAGCGGCTAAGATCCCGTGCTGGGCGATCAGATCCGCGATCCTTACGATAATGGTCTCGGATTTGGAAGAGGTATCGAGATATTCCAGCGTACCCGCCTTGGTGATCCCGAGTCCGACCACGCCGATGATGATGGCGGCACCCATCGCGATGAATACCCATACGGAAGCCACGCGGCGGGAAAGGGTCAGTTTCTTTTCATCTTCGATCGCCATGAAGCGAAGAAGGATATGGGGCATTCCGAAATAGCCGAGGCCCCAGGCCATCGTCGAGACGATGGCGATGATCCCGCCGTAGCTGACGGCCGAACCGGATGCCGCATCATGGATATCGGTAAGGGAAAGGTGGCCCGGAAGAGCCTTCGCGTTCTCAACCACCGCGTTCCATCCGCCTGCCGTATGGATCCCGAAGGAAAGCACCACGATGAGCGCGATGGTCATTACGCAGCTCTGGATAAAGTCCGTGGTGGATACGGCCCGGAATCCGCCGAGGATTGTATATCCGGTAATGATAAGCGCCGAAATGATCATCGCCACAACATAGTTGACACCGAAAAGGCTGTTAAAGAGCTTTCCGCATGCCGCAAAACCGGATGCCGTGTACGGTACGAAGAATATGATGATCACAAGTGCCGCGATGGCGCTTAAGAGATTCTTTTCATCATGGAAACGCTTCGAGAAGAACTGCGGGACCGTAAAGGCGTCGATCCTCGAAGAATATCTCCGAAGGCGTCTGGCCACAAAAAGCCAGTTAAGATAGGTCCCGATCCCCAGACCGACAGCCGTCCAGAAGGGTTCGCAGATCCCGGAAAGATAAGCAAGGCCCGGGAGTCCCATAAGGAGCCAGGATGACATATCCGATGCTTCCGCGCTCATGGCGGTAACGAGAGGCCCCATCTTGCGGCCGCCCAGATAAAAGTCCTTGGAATCGCCGTTGTTCTTGCTGAAGATAAATCCGATGGCGAGCATCAGAAGCAGATAGATCACGATGGCCGCCATAATGCAAAATGTAATGGTCTTCATTGTCAACTCCTCAAAATCATTCAAAACGGGACAGGTTCAGGAACCTGTCCCGTTCTCTTTCTTACTTCAGGAAATTCATTCCGCGGATGATGGCCGGCTCTTTCGCCTTTCCCTTGAACACATCGAAGATGCAGATGATATTCACGATCAGGATCACGAGCTCGAAGATCGCTCCGGCTATCGGCACGATACAGGTCCAGGAAAGGAGTGCCGTAGCAAGGAATACAAGCCCCATTACCACGGAGATCGTCACCGCGTTCTTCGCATGGAACATCGCATATTTGGAATCCTTCGCGCCGAGATATACGAAAAGAACACCAAACAGGGAGAACACATATCCGAGAAGGGCAAATACCTTGTTTTCGGAAACATCCTGCGGATCAAACTCCGCCGTATGATCCCACGGATCTGCAGCCTGAACCTGATAGGGCTGCTGATAATTCGCCTGATAACCGCCGGCCTGGGAAGATGCCTCGGGACCGGGAGCAGCCGCACCCATCGGGGCACCGCAGGAAGTACAGAAAGCCACACCATCGGGAACCTGGGTTCCGCATTTCGCACAAAAAGCCATAATAAATTCCTCCTTAAAGAATCTTGGATTTGTACATACCGTTTTTTATTATATTCCCTTTTTTGTGCAAGGGCAAGGAAAAATCCCCCGGATGAACGGTTTCCTAAAGCTGTTCGAGCACTTTAAGAAGATAGGCCCACATCCGGTCCGCACTCTCAAGCACCAGAGTCTCCGCGGTGGTATGGATGTCCCTGATCGTAGGTCCCATGGCGATACAGTCAAGGCCGGGGATCCGGTCGGAAAAGACTCCGCATTCGAGTCCGGCATGGATCGGAAATGCTTCCGGTTTACATAAGTACATTTCTTCGTAGATACGGATCATCTTCTCGCGAAGCTCCGAATCCTCTTTATATGCCCATCCCGGATAATCTCCGCTCAGTCTGCAGGTGCCGCCCGCCTCTTCGGCGAGTTTACATAATTCTTCCACGAGTGCTTCTTTTCCTTCCGTCCGGCTGCTCCGGATCAGAAAATCCACGGTGATATCGTCCTCATTCGAACAGAGGATCCCCAGATTCAGGGAGGTCTCGGGGAAAGAAGGAAGATGCGGGTCGAACCGGATCACTCCGTCCGGAGCCTTTCTCAAAAGCTCCGTCACATTATCCGTGGAAAGAAGATCCAGAACGATCATCGCGTCCTTTCCCAGCTCTTTCACCTCGATCCTTCCTTCGTCCACATCCGCCGGCGTACCGAAGAACAGTTCCTTTCCGTTGAGCGAAAGGACCTCTTTCCGGCTTTGGAAGGTATCACTGGTGTCGCTCAGCAGGATCCTTGCGGAAGCGGTGTTGGGGATCGCGTTATCCGCCGTTCCGCCGTTTATCTCCGCCAGATTGAAGCCGGTCTTCCCATTAAGTTTACATAACTCATCTGCCAGAATATGGACCGCATTTCCTCTTTTTTTATCGATCTCCGTACCGGAATGGCCGCCCTTCAGACCGCTTACCCTGATCTCGAAGACACTTCCGGTAAGAACTTCCTTCCGGACGGGGATCGTCATGGAAAGCCGGACGCCTCCCGCGCAGCCGACCACGAACTGCCCCTCGTCCTCATGGTCGAGATTGATCATCCTTTTTCCGGTAAGCACCGATGTATCATATGCCGCCGCACCGAGCATCCCCACCTCCTCATCGGAGGTAAAGACGCATTCGAGTTTCGGTGTCCGGTAATCCCCTGCAAGAAGAGCCAGCATATAGGCGACTCCGATGCCGTCATCTCCGCCGAGGGAGGTGCCGGCCGCTTTCAGTTCACCGTTTTCTTCATAGACGGAAAGGCCTTCCGTAAGAAGGTCCTTTTTCACACCCTCATCCTTCACGGCCACCATATCGATATGCCCCTGAAGGATCACGGGAGCACTCCCGCTCATTTCGGGATGGGCCTCCTTTACGATCGTCACATTGTTGTGCTCATCCTTTTTCGCGGAAAGCCCGTGAGCTTTCGCGAACTGCATAAGAAACTCCGCGATGTGCTTCGTATTGCCGGATCCCCTCGGAATCTCGGAGATCATATAGAAATATTCAAGATAACGTTCCATCTTCGCTTCCTTTCGGATATGCTCATACGCAAAAGGAGCCCCTTTTTGCGGAGCTCCTTTTACGAAAGCATTATGCTGTTTTCTCGATCGATTCCCTGGCGATGTCCACGAGAGCCTTGAAGGCATCCGCGTCATTGACCGCCATCTCGGAGAGCATTTTGCGGTTAAGATCAACTCCCGCAAGCTTCAGTCCGTACATAAATCTGCTGTAGGAAAGGCCGGAAAGCCGTGCGGCCGCGTTGATACGGGTGATCCAGAGCTTTCTCATATCGCGCTTTCTTTCCTTGCGGCCGGCATAGGCAGAGGCAAGCGCTCTCATTACCGACTGCTTCGCGATCCTGTACTGTTTGGATCTTGCGCCGCGATAGCCTTTTGCGAGTTTCAGTGTTCTGTTATGTTTTTTCTTGGCGTTTAAGCCGCCTTTGATTCGTGCCATAATCGATTCCTCCTGACGATAAGATTATTCCTGAGTTACAATGCAGTTGCCGAATAAGATCACAGATAAGGCAGGATCTTCTTCATGTTCTTCTCGTTCGTCGGATCCGTCATCGCGCTCTGGCGGAGATTCCTCTTCCGCTTCGTGGTCTTCTTGGTAAGAATGTGCTGCTTGTAAGCCTTGTTTCTCTTGAGTTTTCCGGAACCGGTCACTTTGAAACGCTTGGCAGCCGATCTGTTGGTCTTCATTTTTGGCATAGCTTTATCCTCCTGATATATATTATGTTAACTGAATCCTACTTCTTTTCCGTAAGGAACATGGTCATCGTGCGTCCCTCGACCTTGGGTTCGCGGTCGATCACTGCGCAGTCCGAAAGCGCTTCCGCAAAATCCGTAAGGATATGCTTCGAATTCTGCATATGAGCCATTTCCCTTCCGCGGAACCGGAGCGTGATCTTCACCCGGTCTCCCTTGGTCAGGAATTTCCTCGCGTTATTCACCTTCGTATTGAGATCGTTCGTATCGATGTTGGGACTTAAGCGTATTTCCTTGATATCGACGATCTTCTGCTTTTTCTTTGCTTCCTTTTCCTTACGGGTCTGCTCGTATTTGTACTTCCCGTAATCAACGATCTTGCATACGGGCGGAGTGGCCTGAGGCGCGATCTTAACGAGATCGACTCCCGCTTCTTCCGCCAGGGAAAGAGCTTCCCTGATCCCCATTACTCCGAGCATTTCTCCGCTTTCCCCGATCACACGCACTTCCCTGTCGCGGATCTGTTCATTGATGAATAATTCGCTAATCTTTGTACCCTCCCATAAAAAACCGGTGGATCGCAAAGCAATCCACCGAAAATAAGCACATCCATAAGGATCGTGAATATTAACGCTTACGAGCCTGTTCGCTGTAAGGTGAGGGTGGAAGCCCTGCTTTGTTTCACACTATGGTAATCTAACACAGCCGAAACGGCCTGTCAAGCGTTTTTTGATGATCTTCTGCCTCAGATCAGGCCGGCAATGTCGATATTCTCACCGGTAAGCCCTACATAAGCTCCGTCCTTCGCCTCGGAAGACTCCGCATGGGCAAGGAGCCACTTGTTGCAGGCGGTAAGCCACTTATCCTCTTCATTGAGGGGTTCGAGAGCGGGTACCGGACCGTTCGTTCCCTTTGGAAGCACGATGACTACCTTGAAGCCGTCGCCCTTTTTCGCGGAGCAGGGAGCGTAATGGAGGGAAGTTGCGTATACCTCCACGATCTGGCCCTTCGTTGCCTTAAACGCCTTAACCTTCGAGGTATCAAGCTTTCCGTCCACGATATCGTCCGCCTTCGCAAGAAGCAGGATAAAATCCGTAGAGCCGATGTTCAGCTCGCTGTCACGATGATATTCAAGGCAGTTCAGTTTCGTATTATGGCCGTTGCAGTAGCCGATCTGGATCGGCATTCCGCCGTAGGCGTTATTCTGGATCGCTCCGAAAGCGTCCGTATACTCAAGGGCCGCCGAACTCATCAGATACTCCACTCCCTCGGGGAGGGGCGTCTTCTCGTCAAGCGCCTTTAAAAGGCCGTCCACATTGTAACCCGTAAGTACTTTCCCATAAGGTGCGAATTCCGCATCCGTAACCGAATAGATCTTCATATCCCTTCTCCTTTTCGTTGATTGATCCGCCCGGAAGACCGGGTACCGTACGCATCTTCGGCGTACGTAACCATTCTATACCAAACCGGCCGTTCTGTCGACCGTTTTGCATATCAGTTTTCTTCCCCCGCTTCCCCTTTCGTGACGAACCCCTCCGGATCGATAACGGCTCCCCTGGAGAGTCTTTGCATATTCCGGAGTATCCTCTCCTTTTCACCGTCATATACCATCTTTGTTTCGCACTCCTCCTGGCGGGCCGGGAGAAACTGCAGGCTCTTAAGCCCGCTTCCGTCTACGGTGACTCTCAGGATCCCCGTATCGAGGGTGGAGGAATTGAACCAGAAATTGCCGAGGCTGAAGATGCAGGGCGTGTCTCCGAAATAAGTAAAGCCCTGAAGAGCATGGGGATGATCGCCTACGATAAGGTCCGCTCCCGCTTCCGCAAGCTTCGGTCCCTGGGAAAGCTGGAACTGATCCGGCTCCTCCTCCTTTTCCGTCCCCCAGTGTATGCAGGCGATCACGAAGTCCGAGTTCTCATCGGCCTCCCGGATCCTGTCGTAGATGAGATCCTCCGACCAGCAGCGGAAGGTCCCGGGGGAATTTTCCGTGGCTCCCTTCGTATTCGGATATTCATTCCGCTCGATCTGTGTGGCCGCAACGATCCCGATCTTGATCCCGTTCAGGATGAAATATACCGGATGCGAAGCCTCCTCGATGTTCATGCCGGCCCCCAGCGGGATCACTCCGTGATCTTTGAGGACGGATAATGTATCAGAAAGCCCGGTCTCCCCGAAGTCCAGCACATGATTGTTGGCAAGGATCGCCACATCCGCCCCCATCTCGTTCAGATAGGACGCGGTGGAAGGCTTCGCCCGGAAGGTAAACTGCTTTCCTTCAGTGGGAACACCCCGGTCGGTATAGGGAAATTCGTTGTTGACAACGGTAAGATCAGTGGAATCAAGGATCGAGAGAGCGTCCTTGTCGATGGCGGAGGAAAGATCCCCGCCTCTTTGCTTCAGAGTCGCCATGACAGCGTATTCATCGTCGAAAAGAATATCCCCCGTAAAGCTTAAGGTGACTTCGTCCGGCGAGACCGCGGGCAGGGTATAGATCCTGTTCTCAAGCATGTAGTCCGGATCCGCAAGTTCATCCGCATAGGGGTTGAAGATCTCCGGTTCGGAAGAAGAACCCTCCGGATACGATCCCGGCTCAGCCGGGGCATTCTCCCCTTCTTTCACTTCAGGAAGGGCCTCTATGAAAGAAAGCAGATCGTGGTCCTTTTCCGGAGCCGTTTTAAGATACTTCCGGTAGGCGAGAACCCCCAGAAGGATCGTCCCGAGAAAGAGTACAAAAACAAGCGTGGCTGAAAAGACGGCCAGGTTGTTCCGCTTCGTTGCCCGATCCGTGTCGGGCCTTCTTCCGGATCGTTTGCCCATGTGGATAACATAACATAAGAAGTTATGTAAATCAAGTCAAAAAAGGAGAGCAGGTTTCTCTGCTCTCCTTCGCTCTTTTCGTTTCTTCGGATCTTAAGCGTATCTCGCGGTGGAGATCTTCACACCCGGTCCCATGGTGGTCGCAAGGGCAACGCTCTTTAAATACTGACCCTTCAGCGCCGACGGTTTTGCCTTGATGATGGCGTCCATCAGTGCCTTGTAGTTCTCGCCCAGCTGCTCTTCCGAGAAGGAAGCCTTGCCGATCGGGCAGTGGATGATGTTTGCCTTGTCGAGACGATACTCGATCTTACCGGCTTTGATATCGGCGATGGCCTTGGTCACGTCCATCGTTACCGTACCTGCCTTCGGGTTCGGCATGAGTCCCTTGGGACCGAGCACCTTACCGAGACGTCCTACAACACCCATCATATCGGGAGTGGCTACTACCACATCAAACTCAAACCATCCGTCATTCTGGATCTTCGGGATCAGCTCCTCGCCGCCTACATAATCCGCACCGGCGGCTTCCGCTTCGTTTACCTTATCGCCCTTGGCAAATACCAGAACGCGAACCGTCTTTCCGGTTCCGTTGGGGAGTACCACCGCTCCTCTGATCTGCTGCTCGGCATGTCTTCCGTCGCAGCCCGTGCGGATATGTACTTCCACGGTCTCATCAAATTTTGCCGCCGCAGTCTTCTTAACCAGTGCGATGGCCTCTTCGGGCTCATATGCCGTCATACGGTCAACCTGCTTGGCGACCTCTCTGTATTTCTTTCCGTGCTTCATATCTTCGTCCTCCCCTTATTCTTCTACGGTGATACCCATGCTGCGCGCCGTGCCCGCGATCATGCTCATGGCAGCCTCAATGCTGGCCGCGTTCAGATCGGGCATCTTCGTCTCCGCGATCTCACGGAGCTTGTCCTTCGAGATCGTCGCAACCTTCGTCTTGTTCGGTACACCCGAACCGGACTTGATGTTGCAGGCCTTCTTCAAAAGAACTGCCGCAGGGGGAGTCTTGGTGATGAAGCTGAAGCTTCTGTCCGCGTAAACCGTGATCACAACGGGGATCAGAACATCGCCCTTGTCCGCGGTCTTTGCGTTGAACTGCTTCGTGAATTCAACGATGTTCACTCCGTGCTGACCGAGTGCCGGTCCTACCGGAGGAGCCGGCGTTGCCTTGCCGGCAGGGATCTGTAACTTGATGTAGCCTTCTACTTTTTTTGCCATAACGGCACCTCCTTATTCTATGCGCCGCAAAGCGCATCGTGGTTCAGGCGTCCCTCCCGGATGATCCGGGAAAAACTCCCACGACTCTCTTTGCTCCGGCCTTATGCCGCCAGCGAAAAGAGCCTGAAACATATGTCAGAAAGCGTTTCCGCTTTAAGCCATCCTTCTTACTTCCGCGAAAGAGATCTCCACCGGAGTCTCTCTGCCGAACATTTCCACATTGATCGTAACGGTCTGCTTGCCGAAGTCCATACGGCGTACCACGCCGATGGTATCCTTCCAGGCACCCGCCACAGCCACGATGGTATCGCCTTCCTTGAAGTCCACGGAGATATTCTCGGTCTTGATCCCGAGGGGCTTCATCTCCGCGTCGGAAAGCGGCACGGGCTTCGATCCGGGTCCCACGAAACCGGTAACGCCTCTCGTATTCCGAACCACGTACCAGGTATCGTCATTCATGACCATATTGATCAGCACATAACCGGGAAAGAGTTTCTTCTCCACGGTCTTTCTCGAGCCGTTCCTCATTTCGACCACGGTCTCCATGGGAACCCTGACCTCGAGGATCTCGTCCTGAAGAGAACGGTTCTCGATGGTCTTCTCGATATTGGCTTTTACTTTATTCTCATAACCAGAGTAGGTATGTACCACATACCAGTTCGCTTCCGTTTCTGCCATCAGTCCACTCCCGAATAATTAAATGGATAATGTCGAGATCAGATTGATCCCGTACTGGATCACGGTATCAAAAAGAGCGATCAGAAGCGCCAGTACGATGGATACGCACATAACCGCCACCGACTGCTTGATGATCGAATCCCGGTCGGGCCAGGTGATCTTCTTGAATTCCGTCTTTACTCCCTTAAAGAAGCTGGGCTTTTCCGTCTTGTTCTCAGCCATGATTCGTCCCCCGAATTACTTGGTTTCCTTATGCAGTGTATGAGTCCTGCAGAATCTGCAATACTTCTTGATCTCCATCCGGTCCGGATGCGTCTTCTTGTCCTTGGTCGTATTGTAGTTACGCTGCTTGCACTCCGTACATGCGAGTGTGATCTTCGTACGCATAATCAGTATCCTCCATCAAACTATAAACTCGGAAAACGAAGAATTTTTCGTTCACCATAAAAAGGCGCTTAACGCACCTCGCCCAAGTAATTTACCACAAGGCCGGAGGTTCGTCAATAGTAATTTGAAAGAAATCCCTACAGTCCGAAACCGAACAGATAATAATAATGCCAGAAGAGATCCGCGCGGTTCCCCTTCAGATAGTCTCCGGAATCCAGCATGAATACGAGGATCTGATAAACCGTCTCAAAGAGTGTCAGGCAGACAAGCAGCCATATGACCGCCCGGAAGACCGTCTTTCTGATATTCCCCTCCGCCAGAAGGATCCATACTGCAAAGGATGCCGCGAACATCCAGAGGAAGCAGAAGTTGAAGAAATACCTCGCAAGGATCCCGGAATTTATGGTATCGAAGATCATGATCACCACGGCGATCAGTATGCTCCATACGGAAAGAAGATACAGGGTCCTCTGCTGCTTTATCATCTTCTTTCTCCGGAAGAAAGGAAGAAAGGCAAAAAGGCAGAAGGGGCTCGACCAGAAGATCCCGCCGTAGGTGGTTTCCCAGATCGTCTCTCCCATATACATGTTCGGAACACTGATATTCCCGAAATACGGATATTCCGGGAGGAGCTCCATGGGACGGATCAGATAGATCACGGCCCCGAGCGGCACACGGTCCCAAACCACTCCGCGGTTTCTCATATCATTGAAGGTCAGATTGTAAAAGGCGCCGAAATCAAAAGGCGAGCCGAAACGAAGAGCATTATAGGTCATAAGCAGCCCGCCGATCACCGCCATCGGCGCTCCGACGGACAGAACGGAAGCGATCCCGTCCCGTGATTTCAGATAATCCCAGGAGAAGCAGTAATCCCGAAGCAGGATGATATCCAGGATCACGATAAGGAAGAGCTGCGGCCTGCAGCCGGCTACAAGCGCCGTAAGGATGCTTCCGAGGATAAGGAAGCCCTGCTTAAGATGCCTCGTATCCCCGGCCTTTTTCCCGTTTTTCTTTTTCTTTTTTCCCTTCTCCTTCTCTTTCCTCTTAACAATGTCCTTCTCGTCCGGTATGGCGCAAAGATACGCCCACATTCCGAGCACGGCAAAGGCCGTTGCCCAGATGATCGGAACCGAATAAAGATCCGGCCGCTTGGTCACATAGATGATATAGCTTCCCAGAAGTGTCAGTTCGATCGTAAGGAACCACAGGGCCACGGAACACTTTTTCGCGTAGCGCCTGATCAGCCGGTCGAAAAGGAGCAGGAAGCCGGCGATGATGAACAGCACCCCGATATAGCAGACCGTATGATTATGGATATGCTTTCCCGTCAGCAGATAGTAGGGAAAATAAAGGAGGGCGCAGGGCACCACCCCGAAATAGACATAGTATTTTCCGTTATAATACGCATGGTCGAAGCGGTAATCGTCAAATTCCATAATGGAGGCGCGATAGGACATATCGTAAGGATTCTCCATCTTAACAAGCCTCTCATCGGGCTCAAAGAGCAGGGACAGGCTTCCCGCCTTGAACGCTTCCGCAAGGCGCTGGTACTGTTCCGTATTTACCCCGTATTCTCCCTGATAGAAATCATTGAGGCCGTTGACCTTATGGAGGATCAGGGCGTTGATCAGGAAAAAGGCGATCATCATCCCGTAACGGACCTTTTTATCCGTCTTCAGATAGAGGATCCCGTGGAGCGGTGATGCCGGCCGGAAGAAATATACAAAGACCGCGAAGAAAAAGACGATCAGTACCCGCGCCCACTCGAAGAAAACGGGGATCACGGGATTCAGCCGGATATTGATCAAAAGCCTCCTGTCCGCGCCGACGTAGGGATAGAGTTTGAGGTCTTTCGCCTCACCGTAGAGATGGAAGGTCAGGTATTCGCTCCGTGGCTCCGACGGTGTGATCTGGCGGGAATTCAGATAGGAATACTGATAATGGGAGGTGTCCTTCGCGTCAAAACTGATCCGGACCGGAGCCTCATAGGACTCCCCGTTCCAGTCGGCGTTCCTTATCTCCACATAAGCGGTCTTCACCTTCGCGCCGATGTTAATCAGTTCGATCTGGTATTCGCCTTCCCCGGTGGTATAGGTCCCATCTCCGTTATCCGTATAGCCGCTCCCGAGGAGGATATTGGGGGTGAATTCCCGGTTTCCCACCGACTGCCAGTGGCGGAAGTTGAATAAGGTAAGCTCCACAAAAAGCGCCAGGATAAAAAAACCGGCTACCGCAAGGATCCTGTCCGCGGCGGCATAATTCTTCTTTTTCAGATTGAAAGCCTTATAGACACGTTTCTTCGCATCCGAAAAGCCGGATCCCAGTTTTTGAAAAAACAGTTTCGCTCTTGTAAGCCAGAACATAAATCCCTCCAGCAGGTTTACACAATATACATTCCGTTATAGACCACTACCAGTCCCACGGCGTTCAGGCACATTCCGAAGATGCAGACGGGAATCTGATATTTCCCGGCTTCCGGTGCCTTCCCGAGAGCAAGGGCCACCGTAAGATAGAGCCAGGGAAGGATGTCATTCGTATAACGGTTCCCGAAATGCCATCCGCCCATGGTCTTAGGCATGATGGTAACAAAAAGATAGGCCGAGCAGGGGACGAGCACCACACCGTCGAAGGCGGCCAGCTTCCACTGCTTCTTAACGAGCATAACGATGATCATCGCCAGCGCGAAGATGATAAAGGGACTTGCGATCATAAAATTCAGATTTCCGAAATGATCGATCTCCATCCTTTTTTCGCCGTCAAAGGAAGGAAGATTCAGGAGCATATGGAAATTGTTCTTTAAGTAGAAAAGATCGAACTGCCCGTGCTCCGCTTCCATGAATTCCGGCAGATAATTGTGTCCGAATTCGGTGATGCTCCCGAAACGGGCATAGTTGAGGATCATATAACTCAAGGCCACAATGCCGGCCGGGATCGCCCATTTCCAGCGTTTTTTAAGAATATCGAGGAGCGTGGGCCGGATGATGACCTCTTTCAGTTCGGTCACGGGTTCCGCTTCTTCTGCGGCAGAATCCGCCCCCGATTCCGACAGTTCCTTCATTTTCGCCTCTTTTTCGGCCACTTCCGCCGCCACATCCTCCGGGCGCCTGTCAAACCGGTCTTCCTCTTCTTCCATTACCGGCTTCTTTTTCTTCACTGCGGCAACTTCCCGCAGTTCTATCCTGCACTCTTTCCCATACAGGATGATGAGAAACACGGGCAAAAAGAGCGCCTGCATCGGGCGGCATCCCACGGAGCAGGCCCAGAGGAAAAGGGAAAGTCCTCCCTTTCCTTCACAGGCATACCAGATCGCCATGACAGCCAGCATAAAGCAGAGTGTCTGGGCCGCGAACCATACCCAGGGGTTCAGGAGATTGAAGGTCGCGTTCGTCCCGAGCATGACAAAGATTGCGGTGAGAGCACACAGCTGCGGCTTCCGGATAAAGCGGAGCGCCAGCCTGTAAAGATATACCACCGTCACGAGATCCTCGATCCAGATCAGAAGATGATCCGGCGTATTGCTTCCGAAGATAAATGCCAGCGGGAAAAGGATATAGGAAGGAAAAGGCGGGAAGGAAACATAGTATTTTCCGTTGAAGATCGCCAGCTCCAGATAGGAATAGTTCTCCCCGAGATCCAGATGCCCCCTTGTCCAGGCCTCCGCCTGCAGGGCGTAGCTGTTGTAGGTATTGTGCGAAAAGGGCCCTCTTCCCGTAAAGATCCACATCAGGATCAGATATCCGAGTACGGATAAAACGGCAACGATCCCGTATTCGATTACCTGACGGTCTTTCCTTTTAAATTCCATTTGAACTTCCTTTCATGCTTCGGCGGCTTTGCCTTTCCGTTTTCATCCAGCCACTTCTTCTTAAGATATTCGCCCGCCGGCTTCTCAAACAGATAGGTGACGGCGGCCGAAAGCGCCACGCCCAGCACGATGCTGAGTACAAAAAACTTCCGCATCCACGCCTGATCCCCAAGTTCGTTCGGTGCCGTATCGGTACTCCAGCGCGGGATGTGATGCTCCTTCAGGAAAACAGCCACCACCTGATGCCAGATATACAGATTATAGGAGATCACCGAAACAAACCGGAATACCCTGTTTTCAAAGAAGCGTTTCACCACCGGGAACGCAAACAGCACTCCCAGCGTAAAGAGACTCATCGCGAGCATAAAGGAAAACCGTTTGGTCAGCTGCGCGTACGGCCTTTCCATACCATAGAACTGATTCAGTATGTTGAGATAGATCAGATAGGATCCAAAAATGGCAGTCGTCGCCGCGATCATCGTATAACGGTTTTCCGCATCGGCTTTCCTGATCCCGTAATAGATCAGGCAGATCAGCATGCCGCTTGCGTAAAAACCGGCGAAGGTAGAAAAATAGTTATTGTATGCCCAGAGATCCTGCGCGTGACAGACCAGAATATTGCCGGACACGATCCCTATGAGGTACAGGGCCGCGGTCGTGATCACCGGACGCTTCCGGAACCATTTCGCGATAAAGGGGATCAGAATATACCAGATCACCTCCACCTGGATCGTCCAGAGTGCTCCGTTCAGTTTCGTGGTGCGGTAGGTGTCCTTGAAGAAGGTGCTCGTAAAGGTAAGATGCGTGATCAGATCCTTGAAGAAAAAGCCGACATTCCCTTGATATTTCCCGCCGATCAGGGAGCCGATCGCCATGATCACGATACAGAGCAGGTAGGACGGCAGGATGCGGATCGCACGCTTTATGTAAAAGGTCTTCTGATCGGGCCATTCCTCCCCATAGACGATCGCCCTCGCATAGGGCAGAAAGTTTACGACGGCGCTTAAAAGGATCAGCATATCCACCGTGGTATAGCCGAACTGGACGAGCGTATGGAAATGAAGCTCCGTGATCCCGAAATACCGGGTGATCACCGGATTCAGATGCGTATATGGCGTAAGCCAGCTCTGCTCCCAGATATGAAACCAGATGACCATGATAAGGGCGATGGCCCTTATGCCGTCGAGGGCGTAGATATGACGTTCATTACCGGGTTTTTGCGTTTCCAAAACTGTCGCTTCCATTATTCGGTATATTCCTTTCGTCTTTTGATCTCAAGAAGGATCACGGCCACGAAAGCGGCAAGCGAAGTGAGTTCGCAGATTCTCCAGAGCAGCGGTTCCGTGTACCTCACCTTTACGTTCCCTCCAAAGCCGTTGTCAAAAACGATCCGGACGCGGTTATTGGTTCCGCGCTCCACTTTCAGAGATTTTCCGCTGTCCGATTTCGCGGTATATCCCGGATAATAGTAGAGCGGCAGTTCCAGTTTTGCGTTGTTTCCGGCTGACACCCCCTTGATGAGGAATCTGTTTGCCTTTCTTTCCACATGTTCGATGGTAGTATTATCCGTCGTAACATAATTTTCCTGATGTATCCGGTTGTAATCGGTGTCTTCGTAGAGATACTCATATCCCACAAGATCATTGGTATCAAGGCATATATCATCATAATAATGTCCGACAGGTCCGGTATAAAGAGTCTTGTAGGTGTTCTCCATAGTCTGATCCATGCAGACCAGAAGAACGATTGCGATAATAAGGGGTATATACTTCTTCTTCAATCTTTTCCCCTCCGCCCCGAAAAAGAATACCACAAAGACAGAAAGGAAAGCCACAGCCATGGTGATATACCGATAGGGCACGTTTACCCGCGTAATATACTTTGAAATGAGCGGCAGCGTCCTCTCGATCAGGTCATAAGGGAACACATTGGTAGCCATAAAAGCCGAAAGCAGTCCGAGAAACGCCATAATGCCGGGAGCCGCATCCTTTTTCACCGGTTTCTTCGTCCACAGCAGCCACGCAAAAATGAGGAGAAGGACCACGAACCCGTTTCCAAGCGGCATCGACATCCTGCTGCCCAGATTCGTAAAATACGCCCAGTTATACCCCGTAGTCCCCGAGCTGTGCTGGGCGAAAAGTTCTGCGATACTCAGGCCGTATATCTGAAAATCCGGATTGTATCCGTTTTCCGAATGGAGCCGCAAAGGTTCCCGCAGAAAAGTAATGAGGGGCACAAGGAACCACAGGTTCACGAGGATCGTCAGACCGCCGGCTTTCAGCATATGAAGGATCATTCTTCCGCGGAAGGTCTTTTTCCACAAAATGAGCATAAAGACGACCATAAAGAGCCCCAGCATAAAGCAGGTCAGAATATGCGTCTGAATAAGCCCCGTAAATCCCATCACCGGAAGGATGTACTTTCGTGAGAGGGACTTATCTTCGATTTCTCCGGTATAGATTTCATACATCCACAGAAAGATCAGCGGAAGAAACATCATACCGGAATACTCTCCGAAAGCCGCCCTTATATATATGCAGCACATTCTGTAAGGTGCGCAGACATACATGAATGTCGCCAGCAAAGCTGCATACTTTTTCCCGGAAGCCATTTTCGAGAAGCACAGATAAGCAGTAATCGCCGTGGTCAGATTTATAAAGAAAACAAAGGTTTTGTATGAGGTATGGATCGTAAAACCAAGGATACGCATTATTGCAGGCAGTATGAGTGTGATATCGCCATACATGGCTGACACAGCATAGCCGTAGCCGAAGCACCAGTTGCTCTGAACCTTGACCGGCAATTCACCCATCAGCAGCGCGTCTTTCAATCCTTCGATCCGCATCAGATGGAAATTCAGATCATGCCCCATCAGCACAAATCTTGCGAACAGCCCCAGAGAAGCGATCAGGGTAATCGCTCCAATACCCAGAATCTGTGTTGAAAAAGGGGAAAGCGATCCAATGTTACCGATAAACCAGGCCAGCCCGAATATGACAACGAGCCAAACAGCTGTCAGGGACACACGATATGCCCCGGAGTTTTTGGCCGTGCGGATCGTGATCGAATGCGTCTTCAGCGTCGCGTCGCCTTCCGCCGTATCTTTCAGCTTCACGTGAAAATCGGAGCAGCGGTCATTCACCCAGACGGAATAAGTAACGCTTTTGTCATACCGGGACAGCAACGGGCTGTCTTCCCAGACCGTGTTGCGGGAAGTCTGTTTATAAAGGATGAGAGTCTCTATGTCGGACTCTGCCTCGTAGTCGATCGTAACATCGTAGATCCCCACGGGAAGTTCCGCCGGGGGTGTGATCAGTTCCTTCCGTTCCTGATCCCACAATCCGGACAGAGTGTTTTCATCATACTCGATGCGAATCTTAGCCCGGGAAAGCGTAAATATGAGCACTGCCAGAAACACAAGGACCTCCGCAAGCAGCAGCCCGATAAGAATCCGTTTCTTTGATTGTCCCTTATCCGTTCTTCCCATTCTTATTCTCTGTATTCTCCGTCATAAGAAACAAGACTCGCCTGCTGCGGTTCAAAGTTCCTGTTGATCTCCTTCACCAGATTCACTTCATTTCTGGGAAGGATTTCGTAAATCAGCTCCGTTTCCTCGTTCCGCACAATGCTGGACCGCGCCTTTACCCGTCGGCATTTTTCCGTAAGAAACTTATTCAGTTTCTCAATATCATCCAATTTCTTGAATCTCAGGATGAGAACATAAGTCGTTCCTGATTCGGGAATCAGCTGCAGGATCAGCACAAGAGCCGTAAGCACGACGCAGGCGATCCCGCTGAGTGCATACAGTCCGACTCCCCCGATGATCCCGACACTGATCGCCCAGAAAAGATAGAGCAGATCCAGCGGATTTTTGATCGCCGTTCTGAAGCGCACGATAGAAAGCGCGCCGACCATTCCAAGCGAGACGACCAGATTCGACTGCATCGCCACCATGATCGCCGCAGTGACCACGGTCATCCCGGCCAACGTTATATTGAAATCTCTTGAATAAAAGGCTTTTTTCGCCGTAAAGCGATAAACCAGATAAACGTAGATCCCGAGCAGCAGCGCCACAGACAAAGTCATCAGAGCTCCCTGCCATGAAAAGTCTCCCGCTCTGCCAAGTCTCTCAATTACTGCATTCATAGTGAAATTCTCTCCTTCTTATCCAAAGCGATTCTGCATAGAACATATTTTGAATTCGATACCCTGAGCATATTTCCCGTCTCCAGAAGCCTGGCCGCAAACTCAGGTAAAAACTCATCATATTTGACTTCGAGCACTCCGGATCCGTCCAGTGCCGAGCGGATCATTTTTTTCTTCCCGAATCTTTCGAAATCCGAGCTTGCCGTAATATTCCGGTCAAAGGTGATCCGTACATTTCCGGGCTCATATATATATGCGCTCCTGTCATAGGATACTATCACGGAAGGTCTGAGAATCCCGGTCTCATAATCCAGATAAAAGATGCGTCTGGCTTCGTCATCCGCATTCAGGCCGAAGATCTCTCCGCCGATCAGAGCTTTTATCTCGTTTTTCTCCATAGGCGAGGAGATCTTCTTCGTCCCCTGATACAGTTTTTCCTTTATCTCAAGCTTCGCTTCCTTAAAGGAATTCTCATATATGCGGATACGGTATTTCCTTCGGAAAGCCTCCCCGCGCAATGCTTCATGGAAGCATCGGTCCTGGTGATCATCAAAATACAGGCTGCTTACATGATAGCTCCCCGAATCTCCCGCGTGAGGGTCTTTTCCGAAGAATAGTCTTACACGCGCTTCGAGAAGATCCATTTCCTGAGCACCAAGATGATATTTGTCTTCTCTGCGATACATCATCTACAGTCTTTTCGCATAAATCACGGCATCTTCCAGTACCGGCAGAAAGCTCTGATACGACACATTATTGAACTCCATAAACCAGCCTTCATAGATATCCGGATCCAACTCCGGCAGTTCTCCGAACAGTTCACCGTCTTTGACTTCGAACTCACGGATTACTGCATCATCCTTTTTCAATATGATCTTATGAACCGTCCCATCTCCCTCGAATCCGGGAATGTCGATGTCCATACCATATGTTTCATAAAGATATCTGACCCTTGAAGAATAAAACCATCTGAAGAAGCGCAGATTATTCTCATATGAGAGATACTGGCCACCTCTCGGATAATGGATCCGCTTAAGCTCCCATCGCGTCTCATCCATATGCATGGAAGCATCAATCCGGTCCGAATAAAGGTCTATCCTGTCTCTGAAGATGTCCTCAAGTTCCGGTCTGATCTCCTTGTATTTCTTCAGTACCTCCTCACGGAATCTTTCGTCTTCCATCAGTGTGGGATACCATATCGCATTCCGGGGCATCCCCCCTTTCGGATTGACGAAATTCCGCCCGTCGTGCGCATCATTCGTTTCCCCGAAAGTATTGTCCATATCCCAGACCGGGCCGGTATAGATACGCTCTTTCCCCTTCTCTTTATAAAAAAACATGCTTACTTCGTAAGCATCCTTATTCAGCACTACCTCCTGCAATACTGCGTTTGCGGCTGCCGAATCCATATCAAGAATCGTAAAATCAGGAGTACCCGCTTCTATGGAATCGCTGATCCTCTGAAAACGTTCCTTAATGAACTTCACCTGCGCCATGGATGCATGTTTGGGCGCCTTAACGGAAAAAAACTCATTATCTTTCGTCTTGAATCCGCAGTCCTGATCATCATACCGGCTGTATAAGACCTGCTCGACCAGATATCCGCCATCCGTATTTCCTCCGTTTTCCAGCAGGTACCCTTTTTCGTCTGCTTCCGAATACGGTTGACTGTCTTCGATGTTTTCGTTATTGGAAACATTCCATTTTTCAAGGTCGTTAATCGGCACCCGCCCGTCTCCGACGGAAACCGGTTCGATCAGGAGATAGTTGCCGAGGTACTCGCCGTCCATATAAAGATCGATCCACTCACTTCCGGAAACATAAGGGGCATCCAGGGCTTCGGCGATGTCAAGCGACACCCTGGTATTCAGATGTGTGCCTTCCCAGGCAAGTGCGAGCAAAGTCCATTTTTTCCCCGGGCGAAGTCCGAGGATCGATGCCTTTTCTTCGGTATAAAAGTTGTAGGGCCTTTTACGAAAATCGCGCCATGTCGAATTCCCCCGCCCATTGACCGCCGAAAGATCTCCCGCATAGTTTCTTCGTCCGTCAGCAGTTATCACATCCATATGTCCGCGGAGCGAATTCTCCTTATCCAGATGAATATACTCTCTGGCGGCATAGATCCAGCTGCTATCGGTTTTGCCATCCGGATCAAGATCTATAAATACGGCCGGAATGTTTTCGGAATACATGATCCTGATATCCGGGACCGCCACCGGCGCATCATCACCGCAAAGATCAGTGATCTGAATTCCGGCAGTAAAGGCGGGCATAAATAAATAGTATCTGTCCTCCTCGTTACTATGGTACGAATTGATCGTATGCTTTTCTCCGTGCCCGATCACGCATGCCTGATAGATGTCATGTTCCTTGTCATATATGACCTCTATGGTGGAAGCATCGGTGCCCTCTCTTTCCGAGAAGCCGATCAGAATGCTCAATAGTGCGCCGGCAACCACAAGAAGTAACAGCAGTCTGTATTTCATGGTCTTCCTGTCCCGCTCATATCGTCCGATAATCTATGCCGCTTTCTTTTTTACCGCCTTGAATCCCCTTTTCCTTCCCACGGCAATGAGAACAGCGGAAAAGATCAGAAGAGCACCTCCCGCACACGGAAAAACTACCGACAGATGACTGGTGGTGCCGTATATTTCCAGGACTCCCTTAAACACCGCTCCAAGAGTCAGCGTGACCACTCCGGCATCATACGCCGCGAGGCTCATATATGGTACCGTAAACGGCAGAATACGAAACAGAAATACGCACGGTATGATCCATGCCAGAAAAGGTATGGCAAAGGCAAAGGCCATATAGAAGGACATAACTCCATGGCTGAAATGCTCGTATATAAATCCCAGTGCCAAAAAGAACAGAGCACAGACGGAATATATTTCCAGCCGTCGCGGAAGCTTCTTTTTTGTGATCTTTTCAACGTCCGATATAAACAATGTCACTCACCGCTCTTTCTTGGATCTCATCTCCCTTTGATGTGGGGTGATTCAGTATGCTTCCCTGAAACCAGAGTGTCGAAGACCCTCCGCCGTCAAGATTGTATGCGCACTTGACACCGAAGGATTGCAGAATCGTTGCCATCTGATACAAAGTCAATCCCACATTGTTATCAAAGCGTCCGTCAGCCACCAGGAAGATATAGTGATTCTTTTCTATCATACCGATGGATGTCCGCGGATGATGCTGTCCCACCACATTTACATCCTGTTCTTTTCTGACCGTGACAGTGCCATCCGAGATGAGTCCGGGCCCGAAGGAGAATAAATGCATTGCCCCCTTCTCCATCAGGTCTTCCGCAGATCTTTCATCCTGTCTGATCACTTCCATGGATCCATCGGAATAGACTGCCAGAGCATCCACGTCTGACGGCTTGTCCGAGTACAGCACTCCGTTTCTTGCCACATATCCTGTTTCTCTTGCACCATAGTAATCGCCGTTGATCGCGAGGATCGCGCCATTGTCTTCCGCCTGTTCCGACGTGGGCTGCACGATGTTTTTCCCATAGGCGTCTTCGGCGAAAGCGGTTTTCATAAGATCCGGGGAAGAAATTGTTACGTCCGCTATGAATACCTCCGTATCAAAAGCGCGGTAATTTGAAATGGCAATGGATATGTCATCATCCGAGTAGGAATAATCAAACTCTTCATTCTTTGTCATGTTAAGAGGCTCATCATCATCGGAAATTTCCGATATTTCATCACTTGTTATGATGTTTTCCGGTTCCTTTGATCCCCCTTCATCTGCGGCGACCTTAACGGGATTGACGGCCGCCTTCGAGACATCCGCCTGATACGTATGCTTAATCACAAATACATCGAGCACGGCATATACGGTGAACAGCAGCAGCGCGGAATAGTATGCGATTATGATCCGTTTTTTTGTATTGAGCCGGGTTTTCACTTATTACCTCCGATCCTCCTTCGAATGATGTAGCGTGGGCGTGCTTTGATTTCCTCATAGATTCTGGAAATATAATGGCCGATGATCCCGATGCCGAGCATCAGGACACCACCGGTGATAAGCTGTAGAAGAATGACCGTCGTAAAGCCCTCAAGGGCCTGGCCGGTAAAATACTTATAGAGCGATTCCGCGGCGATCGCAATCGAAAAGATCAGAAAAACGATGCCCATGATCGTTACGAACTGCATCGGCGCGCTGGAAAAGGAAGTGATATTCTGAATGGCATATCTTGTGAGTTTGAGAACCGACCATTTTGAAGTTCCGATCTCCCGCTCGTTTACTTCAAAGAATACCTCGGTCTTCTTAAACCCGATCCAGGATGAAAGTGCGCGAAAAAACGGAGCCCTCTCCGGCATCAGCAAGAGTGCATCCACTGCCTTTCTGTCCAGAAGCTTAAAATCGGAAGCCCTTGCCATATCGATCCCGGTGGCCCGGCTCATGATCTTATAAAAGGTGCCTGCAGCGAATCCGTGTGCGGGATTTTCCTTCCCTCTGGAAGTCTTGATGCCCTCCACCACCTCAAAGCCTTCGCTCCATAGTTGATACATTTCAGGCAATGTTTCGGCCGGATGCTGCAGATCGCAGTCCATAAGCACCGCGCAATCCCCCTTCGCGGTCTCAAGTCCCGCAAAGATTGCCGCCTCTTTTCCGAAATTTCTCGAAAAAGAGAGACCTACGATTTCAGGATGCGTGTCGGAAAGCTCCTTTATCTTCAGAAATGTGTCGTCCGAAGATCCGTCATCCACAAAGATGATCTCGTACAAGATCCCGTTTTCGGAAAGAATACCGGATACCGCACCAAAAGTTCTTTCAATATTGCCCTGTTCATTAAACGCGGGAATAATGACTGATAGAAGTCCGGATCTCATATTATGTAAACCGCCATTTCATTATGTATTCTTATTTCAACTCCTGCATTCGTACAGTCCGTTTTGTTTCGATGTGCATTATGAAAGCCCGTTAAGTCAGCCGTTCCCCGGTTCATCCAGAAACTGCTCGATAATGAATCGCGGTCTGCCTTTTGTTTCCAGATAAATCTTCCCCACATATTCTCCGACAACGCCGAGAGCAAGAAGAATCAGCCCGCCGATGGCCCAGATGGATACCATAAGGGTCGTCCAGCCCTGTATCGTCTCTCCGATATAATGACGGATAAAGGAATAGATGAGGATCACGATACTCATCAGGAAAATAAAGAACCCGAGTCCCGTTATAAGGCGGATCGGATGGATGGACAGGCTCGTCACGCCCTCCACCGCAAATGCAAGCATCTTGGAAAGGGGGTATTTGCTCTCTCCCGCAAAGCGTTCGCCGCGCTCATAATAGACCACATCCGACTTATAGCCAATCAGCGGCACTATTCCGCGGAGGAAGAGGTTGACTTCAGTAAAACCGGCAAGCCCCTGAAGCGCCCTTTTCGACATCAGCCGGTAGTCCGCATGGTTAAAGACGGTCTTCGCGCCCATCTTATCCATAATCTTATAAAAGCTCTCTGCCGTCACACGTTTGAAAAAGGTATCCGTGGTCCTTCGGGAGCGCACACCGTAAACGATGTCGATTCCCGAAAGGTACTTATCGATCATCTCGTCCATGGCATTAATGTCATCCTGAAGATCAGCATCCATGGAGATCACCACGTCCGCCCTGTCCTTCACCGTCATCAGTCCCGCGAGAAGTGCATTCTGATGTCCGCGGTTCCGCGAAAGATTGATCCCGGAAAAGAGAGGATCCTCGCCGTGAAGATGTTCGATGAGTTCCCAGGTTCTGTCTTTCGAACCGTCATTAACAAAAGCGACGCGGCTCGTGGTGCTTATCTTTCCATCCGCGATCAGGCTTGTCATTTTTGCTTTCAGGCGCTTTGCCGTCTCCGGAAGCACGGCTTCCTCATTGTAACAGGGAATCACAACATATAGACGGTTTTCCAATCTTCTCCCCCTCCCTTCAAGGCCTTTCGGTCTTCGGGTCAAAACCAAGGATTATGAGGTTCTCATAACCCTTTGATTATACTTGATTTCCGACTGCTTGTAAATATTATGTAAATTAAATCAGACTATTTCCCAATCAGATTCGAGACCATTTTCGTCAGTCCTGTATTTTCAGGAACGATCCCGGTTCAAGGGCACAAGTTCAAAAAACTGGTGAAAAGCTTCATCAAAGGGCATAAGATATAGTTCCCCATTCTCCGGATCAAAAGTCAGCACATGCTCATTGTCCTGCCGGATCGTATAATAGCCGTTCTCCTGCTTTTCAATCCGCAGTTCCTGTTCTCTTCTTGCGCTCATGCGCGCGGCTCTTATCATGCGGTGTTCAGCGCCTTCGCGGTCAAAGGATTCCAGAACCCGGTATCTTTCTTCATTCTTTTCCTCATTATCATGAAAGATCCTGGAGACCCCATTGAAAGTACGGATGGTAAGCCTGCTTCCCGGTGAATTCTCACCATCTTTGTCGAAGCCGACGAAATAGAATGTCTCCTCCGGTTTTTCACCGGCATACTCATCGCCGACATAAAGAACAGCGCCTTCTCCCACTTCCCGTATCAGGTATTCTCCGTCTGAAACATCCTGCATCAGCTCTTCCCTTTCCTGCGCAAGATGCTCCTTAACGGCCTCAGTGTCTTCTTTTGTTACGATACGGGATTCCGTCGACTGCAGATATATGATAAGGACAAGTCCAAGCAGGATCGCTCCGGCAGAAACAAGGGAAGAATGCTCAAGCCGGAATGATTCCTTTTTCTTCGTTTTCTTCTTTTCGGGCTTTTTCTCCGCACCGGCCGAAAACAGCCGGTTAAGGCGATCCAGCGCGGCCAGCAGCCCCATAACCGCGTACGGGATCAGCAGCAGGAAATACGGCAGCGTATACTGCGCCTTTGCCTCCCAGACAAGATGGAAGAGGAACCCTCCGATAAAGATGATCAGGAATACCGATGTTCGAAATGCTTTCTTCGCCGGACAGAAAAGGACATGGAGACACGCTCCTGCATAGACAAAAACCATAAAGAAATCAAGCCACGTACGCAAAGGATCGATCACCGCGTCATTTTTAAGACGCCCGGCCCATTTCGGAAGAACCCCATTGTTTCCCCTGGTCTGATAGATCCAGAAGCTCTGGAAAGTCGGCTCATCCCATTGAGATACCGTCTTTTGCAGGAAGAAAGCATTGCGGAATACGGTATCCTCCGAAAATCTTTTTCCGATCTCCGTCAGACGTCTCTTTGCATCCTCCTTCTGTGCTGCGGTGTCATAGCCCAGGCTGCAGTAGGAATCTCTCACATATGAGTTATACCAGCCGTTCGCTTTGCTCCCGTTCTCCGAAAGCCCCATCGCCACATAGGCTAAAGGGGTGATCCCGCCATCCATGCCGACACCCGTTTTTTTCTCTATAAAAGAGCGCGGGAAGGTGAGCGAAAGGACGCACAGGAGCACAAAAAGTGCCGGATACCAGTATTTCACGAATGCTTTTCTTCGAAAGATTTCCACGATGCACCAGGCAACAGCCCCGATCAGGAAAATGATATAATTCTCCTTTACCATAACCGCCGGAATCCAGCAGAGACCCGAAGCAGCCGCCAAATACCATTTTCCACCGTTTACATACCTTATCATTCCGCAGATCGCGATCAGGGAAAATGCAAGTCCCGGAAGCGTTCCATATACGAAGGAGGCATAGATGCCGACCGGCCAGAAGAGATAGCCCGTAAAAAGAATAACGAGCTGCGATAAGCGGGACAGTCCGAACTCTCCCCCAATCTCCGCAAGTTCCAAAAAGATAACCGAAGCAAAAAAGGCATTCAGGATCTGAAAAGCCTGTATATTCTGAGTCCCCGTAAGTTTCATAAAGAGATATTCCCAGAAGACAAGGCCGAGCTGATTCGTACAGATACCGATGTACTGATCCCGGAAAAAGTCATGATAGTCGGAGGAAAACAGATGGCGTACGGCAATAAGAACGCTCTCCTGATCCGCAAACTGCGTCGTCTGGGTCGAGAGCACCCAGATCAGGGAAATCACCAAGATCCCTCCCGTCAGGATCCATTTGGTCGCATAAAAGAACCTGTCCTTTTCAATTTTTTTCTTAAATCTCTCCCAGGCTAAGGTGCGATGGAGAAAAAAGAGCCCGGCAAGTACAATAAATATGACCGGAAGCTTAAGCCACGGATAATCGCGGACGAAAAAAATCTTTTCGCTTCCGTCCCCTGCGATGTAAGAGGTCAGAGAAGCCGAAGTCCCAAGAAGGATAGAAAGAAAAAGAGCGGCAATCGCAAAAATCACGATCCCGCAGATCTTCGGAATCTGTTTGAAGATGGAATCTGTTGAGTTCTGTTTCATTTCAGACATTGGTGAATTCGTCCTGTCTTCAGGCATTTTCGATCAAAAAGAGCAGAAAAATGGCATCCATTGACCATAACACCTTGATTGTACTTGATTCCCCATTTGTTGTAAATATTTGTAAAAACCGAAAGCCACTGCCGTATGATTCCGACAGTGGCTTTCTTTATTGTCAGGTTGACGGGGTCATTTCGTCAGAGGTTGACATAAAATGAACCGTTAACCCCGTCCCCGGGGTTCATTTTGGTCAGGCATTGACGATCTTGCCGAAATCGGGCTTAAGGGATGCGCCGCCGATAAGGCCGCCGTCAATGTTGGGCTTGGAAAGGAGCTCAGCTGCGTTGCCCGCGTTCATGGAACCGCCGTACTGGATGCGTACGGCATCGGCGGTAGCCTGATCATAGAGATCGGCGATGATCTCACGGATCATCTTGCATACCTCTTCCGCCTGGTCGGCGGTAGCGGTCTCGCCGGTACCGATCGCCCAGATGGGCTCGTACGCGATCACGAGAGTCTTTACCTGATCCGCCGTCACATCGGTCAGATCCCACTTTATCTGCCTTGCGATCCACTCTTTGTAGGTGCCTGCCTTTCTTAAAGCGAGGGACTCGCCGCAGCACATAATGGGCGTAAGGCCGGATGCGAATGCTTTTTTAACCTTCTGATTGATGAGGATATCATTCTCGCCGAAGATGTCTCTTCTTTCGGAGTGACCGATGATAACATATTCCACGCCTGCTTCCTTGAGCATCGGCGCGGAGATCTCGCCGGTGAACGCACCCTTGTCTTCAATGTAGAAGTTCTCGGCTCCCACATGTACGTTGGTGCCCTTAACGGCTTCCACCACGGGTACGATGTCGATGGCGGGAACGCAGTATACCACGTCAACCGCATCATTCTTTACAAGATCCTTTAATTCGTTACACAGAGCAACTGCCTCACCGGGAGTCTTGTTCATCTTCCAGTTGCCTGCGATGATTCTTCTTCTGGACATTTTTAATTCTCCTTATAGAATATTTTTTCAGTGCTCACTCATTTGTTATCCGCAGCTACAACACCCGGAAGCTCCTTGCCCTCAAGGAATTCGAGGGAAGCTCCGCCGCCGGTGGAGATGTGGCTCATCTTGTCCGCAAAACCGAGCTGGTTGCAGGCTGCAGCGGAATCTCCGCCGCCGATGATGGTGGTAGCGTCGGTCTCGGCAAGAGCCTTCGCAACAGCGATGGTTCCCTTTGCCAGAGTCGGGTTCTCGAATACGCCCATAGGTCCGTTCCATACAACGGTCTTCGCCGTCTTCGCAGCTTCCGCGAAAAGCTCCTGGGTCTTCGGCCCGATGTCAAGACCTTCCATATCCGCGGGGATCTCGTCCGAATCAACATAGGTCACGTCGATGGGGCCGTCAATGGGATCCGGGAAGGACTTCGCAATGCCGGTATCCACGGGAAGAAGCAGCTTCTTTCCGAGTTTCTCGGCCTTTGCCATCATTTCCTTACAGTAATCGATCTTCTCGTTATCCACCAGGGATTTTCCGATCTCATATCCCTTGGCCTTAAGGAAGGTGAAGGCCATGCCGCCGCCGATGATCAGGGTATCCGCCTTCTCAAGGAGGTTATCGATAACGTTCAGCTTGTCGGCTACTTTCGCTCCGCCGAGGATGGCCACGAAAGGTCTTACGGGATTTTCCACCGCATTGCCGAGGAAATTGATCTCCTTCTGCATCAGGTAGCCGACCGCATTCACGCCGCCCTTTTCGGTGATGTACTTCGTAACAACGGCTACGGAAGCATGTGCTCTGTGAGCGGAACCGAAGGCGTCGCATACATAATCGTCCGCAAGATCCGCAAGTTCCTTCGCGAAAGCTTCGCCGGCCTTCTGGGGCTTGGTCTCTTCCTCACCGCGGAAACGGGTATTCTGAAGGAGAACCACATCGCCTTCCTTCATCGCGTTTACGGCATCCGTGGCAGCCTGACCGGTCACATTGTAATCGGATACGAATACCACTTCCTTACCGAGTTTCTCGGAAAGTCTCTTTGCTACAGGAGCAAGGGATTCCTTCTCGTTCGGGCCCTCTTTCACCTTGCCGAGGTGGGAGCAGAGGATCACTTTCCCTCCGTCCGCGATCAGCTTTTTGATCGTGGGAAGCGCTGCTATGATACGGGTCTCGTCCGTGATCTCGCCGTTCTTTAACGGAACGTTAAAATCGCAGCGGACAAGCACGCGTCTTCCTTTTGCACTGAAATCATCAACGCTTTTCTTGTTCAATGACATTTTGATGTCCTCCTTCATATATTGATCCTTCGAGACGTCTTCCGGAATGACCGGAATACCGTCAGTTTTCACGTACCGAAACAGTATAGCATAAAAAGCGCGGAAATTCACTCCCTCATTTCGATTTCACAAACGAATCGATCTCCTTCAGGGCCCAGCCCGTGATCCGGATCCCGTCAAAGGTATGTTCGACCGTAAAGCAAAGTTCGCCTCCCATACGGGTATCTTCCCCGCTCTGAGCCGAACGAAAATTCCCGAGGGAATAGGCTACCAGCGTTTCCTGCCCGTTTTCGTTTCTGAGGACTTCCGCAGGCTGTATCACATGGGGATGGCTCCCTATCACCACATCCGCTCCTGCCTCATTAAGGAGTTTCGCATAATATTTCTGAACTTCATCCGGCTCCTTCTCATATTCCGTTCCCCAGTGAATGAAAACAACTGCGATATCCGCTTCCGCTTTTCCGCGGCTGATGTCTGCCCGGAGCTGTTCGTCCGTGATCCCGAAAGAACCCTGATCTGCTGCCGTCCCGAATGACGCGCGATCCGCTTCCCGGGAATCTTCAGCCCCACCTTCTTCCTTAAGACGGGCTCCGTATTCCGAAAGCATATGTACCGCACAGGGATATTTTTCGCTTACATCATTTCCGTTTATTCCATAGGTATAGCTGAAGATCGCGAAACGGATCCCCTTTTTCGAGACAAGCTCATACGGTCGGTATTCCCGGTCGCCGCTTTTTTGAATCCCGCAGCAGGTGATCCCGCTGTCTTCACAGAGTTCCGCAACGGTATCGATCCCAGTCATCCCCCTGTCAAGGCAATGATTGTTCGCACAACTCACAATATCAAAGCCCGCTTCCGAAACCGCCTCCCCCACCTCCTTCGGGGTCCCGAAGGAGGGATAGTCCCCATACATGCGCGGGTTCTCCACAAGCGGTGTCTCCATGTTGAGGGCGGAAAGATCCGCTGCCGCGATTTCTTCCCGGAACGGCTCATAGAGGAAGTCAAAGTTTCCTTTCTTCCGGATAAGTCCGTATTCATAGATCTTTTGTGGATAAGATTGTCTCCGAATGCGATGAAACTGACACTGCTGTCGACTATTTTCAGCCCGAATGACTGCCAGCCCCACACCGTGGCCTTGCCCTCCGAATCCTCAAGAAGCAGAAGCTCCGGCGGGTATTCACCGGTCAAAGCCGGCCCGTTTCCCTTTCCGGCACTTATCACTTTCCATCTTTTCACTCTCATCCCGATCTCGGAAGCTCCCCATTTTGAGCGAACGGGATCTTCGCTTTCCGGATCAAGATCATAGAGAAAGATATGCTGGGACCATTTCCGCTCATCCTTTTTCACCCAGAAGGGCCTGTGTCCCCCGAATTTTCCCCTTTTCCAGAGAAGAACACAGAGTTCTTTGTCACCGTCGCGGTCAAGATCCGCAAGAAGCATATCCTGGATCCGAAAGGAAGGGTCGCTCTCCCAGAGGGTCCGGTTTTCTTTTTTCCGTTTGTCACCAGACACATCCGGAGCCTCATTTCCGGACTCCCCCGCCTCCCTGAGGATCAGCTTTTTCCCGGAAAGCAGGAGCTCTTTCCCGTTTCCTGCCGGGATTGTTTTTTCTTCCCAGCTGATATCATGCGGAAGAAAAAGTCCCGGAAAAGCGCCCCCCGCTCCCATGAAGACAAGGAACAAAAGTGCGCACGCTAAAAAGGCCGCAGTTATGAAAGAAACGGCACGGATGCCGCTTCTTTCCTTATTCGCATATTCGGTTTTCTTTTCCCTGTATTCCTTCATCCTACCAGGTCTTGGGTGTCCGATAGCTCTGTGTCCATTCCGGCTGAACCGGCTGGTCTTCATTCGGCACCCAGTTCCAGTCATCATCAAGGTGCCCGCCGGAGAGCCGGTCACGCCACTCGGAATCCGTCATCCTCTCGTCGATGGGCTGGATGAACTGATAGAAACTGTATACGGAGCCGCTTCCGATATGGAGTTCTCCGTCGATTGGAAATACCACATAAATCGTCTGTGCCGATCCGGTTCCGACTTCCAGTACCTGACCGTTGGGATCCGTCGCAATATCGGCGACGATCGGACAGGGTGCCTGATAACTGTAGTTCAGGGAGTCCTCCATGTTCTCCTGATTGGCCTCATACCAGAAATGCTCAATGTCTCCGCCGTAAGCACGGATGAATTCATAATCATCCAGGGAAAGGGTTTCGTTCTTCAGTTCCTTTTCCGAGATCCGAAGGAGGGTCAATGCCATTTCATTGAGTTTGTCCAGATCTTCCGCTGCGGAAGAACTGAGCATGCTGTAGCTTTGAAGCCCTGTCTTCGTCTTTAAGGCAAGGTTTGCGAATCTCGAATAGATCACGGGTTCCGGATCCACATAGCCGCGATCGTCCAGGATCTCGTCATCTCCACCGTCTCCCATTTCCGCCATTACCTGCTTTGCATAGAGGATCGTGTCATGCTTCAACTCCGCGTAGGAACCGGCGAAAGTCTCAAGATCCTTCTTGGCCCACTCCTTTGACTGCATAAAGTAAGGATAACCCTTGCCCTTTTCCTTAAAGAGCGGACGGAGGGTATTGAGCCAGCCCGCATAGAGGCTCGCGTTCCAGATCTTCGGGCCGGAGTTGTCAAAGTGCTCCTTCGCGAGGTTCAGATTTCGGTCATAGTTTTCAAAAGAGGTGGCACCCTGATCTTTAAGGATCTCATATGCGGTTTCCGAGCCGAGAGCCGCCGCGGTATCAAGCGCATCCGGAAGCATTCTCTTTTCGTCGGAAGGATTCTCCTTTACCGCGCTGTAGATCAGCTTCTGCATAATGGCAGCATCCACCGTAAAGCGCTGTCCCATAAACCGGAAGCTGGGGATCACGGGATCTTCACCCTCCCATACCGGGATCGAATTGATGGCAGGCGGATCCATCTTCTGTACCGACGCGTTAAAGTCCGCGAACGCGTCTTTGTCTTCGGCAAACTTTCCGGCCTCCGAAGCGGAAGGGATCTCTCCGTATACTTTCTCCATTACCGGATAAAGATCATTATAGATAAGATCATCCGATGAGCCCGCAAAGAAGGAGGTGATGCTGTAAATGCTCTCCCATTCCGAGATCCCGGAGTCCTTCAGTGCACTGATCATAAGGGCCGCACTCCTTAACTGATCCTCTTCCTTAAGCTCGAAGGGGATCCTTCCGTACCACATCATGGCCCGGAAGTATTTCTCAAGCTGATCGTCTCCCTCATAATAGCCCCGGGGCTTGTATTGGGAATAATCCTCATAATCGTTCGATATCATGCTGGTTTCGATCCCGGATGCGTCCATGATCCTTGCGGTCTCAGTCTTTATAATCTCCGGAAGCCTGGGGTCTGTCACATCCGATGTCGCGCCATCATCCTGCAGCAGCTGTCCGATCAGGAAGAAAGCATGATTGCGAAGCGCCGCATCCTCCCATTCGGTACCTTTCAGCTCCTCATACTGCATGGCAGACTCTTCCGTCATTGTGCGGCTTAAGGAGAGCAGTTCATCCGCCAGATAATCCTTTTCCGTATGCTTCATCAGATAGGCAAAATACAGATGATAGGTATGCATCAGAGAATCCACCGTGATGAAGTTCGGGAACTGGTTATAGCGGTTCCCCTCATAGACATCAAAGAATTCGTCGTAGCCGGTCGGTGTCACGGCGAAGCCTTTCTCCTCAAGTCCCTTAATGAGCTCCAGATTTCCATCATAGAAATACTCATAAGACGGATCAAAGAGATAATCGAAGCGGCTTGCGTAAGTAACGTTCGCAAGTCCCTTTTCCACACTGTAGTCCGGAACGGAAGGGATCAGGTTCTCATCGTAAAGGATGTCCTCTTCCTCACCGAGAAGGTAGGGTCGATGGATCGTAAGACTGTCCAGATCGACGGCATTGCCGGACGGCTGATCCGGTTCGTTATCCTCATCCTCATCCGGTTTCGCGGTGGGATCGGAATACAGGTCTTCCTCCTCCTCATCATCAGCATCGGCCTGATCGCCGCTTTCGTGGTCGAAGTTCCCTGCCTTTCTCAGCATCGTAAGCACTCCGCAGCCTGTCAGGTTCAGCAGCAGAGCGGATGCAAGCAGTAATGACAGAATTCTTTTTTTCATAATACTCCTCCCGAAAAATAAACAGGGGACAGACTGCCGCCCGCCCCCTGCTCAATCTCAATGATACTTAACTATCAGCCAAGCTCCGAGAAGTACTTGATCGTACGAACCATCTGAGAGGTGTACGAATTCTCATTGTCATACCAGGAAACAACCTGTACGAGATTGTCAGCGCCAACCATGGTCTGGGTCGCATCGAAGATCGAACCATAGGTGCTGCCTACGATATCGGAAGAAACGATCTCGTCCTCATTGTAACCGAAGGACTCGTTGGAAGCTGCCTTCATCGCTGCGTTGATCTCTTCCTTGGTAACGGACTTCTCAACGGTAGCAACAAGGATCGTGGTGGAACCCGTAGGGGTAGGAACACGCTGTGCGGAACCGATGAGTTTGCCGTTCAGCTCGGGAATAACAAGACCGATTGCCTTTGCAGCGCCCGTGGAATTCGGAACGATGTTAACGGCACCGGCACGGGACCTTCTTAAGTCACCCTTTCTCTGAGGTCCGTCAAGAATCATCTGGTCACCCGTGTAAGCATGGATCGTGCTCATGATACCGGACTTGATGGTCGCGAGATCATTCAGAGCCTTCGCCATCGGAGCAAGGCAGTTCGTCGTGCAGGAAGCAGCCGAAATGATCTTATCCTCAGGAGTTAAGGTCTTGTGGTTTACATTGTATACGATGGTCGGAAGATCGTTGCCCGCGGGAGCGGAGATAACAACCTTGCGTGCGCCTGCATTGATGTGTGCCTGAGCCTTCTCCTTGGAAGTATAGAATCCGGAGCACTCCAGAACAACGTCAACACCGAGTTCGCCCCAAGGGCAGTTATTGGCATCGGGCTCCTTGTAGATCTTCAGGGTCTTGCCGTTAACCGTGATGGAATCCTCACCTGCGGAAACCGTGTCAGCCAGTGCATACTTGCCCTGAGAAGAATCATACTTCAGAAGATGAGCCAGCATCTTGGGAGAAGTCAGATCGTTGATCGCTACTACTTCGTATCCTTCCGCGCCGAACATCTGACGGAACGCAAGACGACCGATACGACCGAAACCGTTGATTGCAACTTTTACTGCCATTTTTTATTCCTCCTGTATTGTAAAAAATGTTACTAAATCAGCACAGACTATTTTATCCAATTTGCATCGAAAGTGCAAGACAAGAATTTAAGTTTTTACGCGGTTTTTCGCGGGGTTTACATAATTTCGGAGCGATGAGCGATCTCCTTCTGTTCATACATGGACGCGTCCGCGTACCGTATGAAGTCTTCGATCGTCCCCTCATCATCCGGCTGGATGATCGTATAGCCGACGCTGGCCGACAGCGTGAACTGGATCTTCAGCCGTTCCGAGATCCTTTTCATCGTATCCGCGAACGTCTTCCGGTATTCATCGATAAAGTTCTCGTCCTCGCAGGCACCGACTGCCACGAATTCGTCTCCGCCGTAGCGGCCGAAAAGCCAGCCTTCTTCCGGAAGCGACATCCTCATCGCGCTGGCCGTGGCCTTGATGGCCAGGTCCCCGTTCAGATGCCCGTAAAGATCATTGATCTTCTTCATGGAATTGATATCGATAAAGAGCAGGATCGTACTGTTGCCCTTTTCCTTTTCGGACTGTACGTAGGAAAACAGAACGGATTCGCAGCCTGTCCGGTTATACATCTCCGTCAGGAAGTCCGACATATAGATCTCTTTCAGTTTGCGGTTCGTCTGCTGCGAAAAGATATACTGCCGGATCATATAGAGCATGGTTCCGAGGTTTGAATTCCACTTCTGGAAATCCAGATTATAGACGACCTCGAGCTTGTTTCTTACGGCAAGATATCCGACACTCAGGTCCCGGGAAAGGATCGGAGTGATCACGAAAGTCTCCGACTTTGAAGGATCCTTATGATAGTCCGGATAGATATCCGCGGTATCCACGATCCTCTGTTCCATCGGCTTCCGGTCCCGGATCTCCAGAAGAAGATTGAGTTTCTCTCCGTAACCTCCGCGCCGCTGAATGCTTTCGTCGTTATCCGTACTGAAGAAAGAGGGATCCGTCATGATGCAGTAATCCCCGCCGACGAAGATCTGACTTGCGAACCGGTCCTTCACCGCCTCGTAAAAATCCTCTTCGCTCTCCACCTTGGCCACTTCGATCTGAACTGTCTGGAAAAACTGATCCATTCCGCTCGACATATTAAAGCTTTCATAGAGATTCCGGACACGGTTGATCCTCATCTTCCGGCCTTCCTCATCGGTCCTGCACCCGCAGCTCTCCGAGGGAACAAAATGGGTCTTAAGGATTCTCTCATAGGAGGGATCGGGGCTCTCCATCAGCTCCATAAGGAGATCATAAGCATCCTCTCCCATATGGTCCCACTGTCTTGAAACCGTCGCGACGAGCGGATAGGATGTCTGGGCCTCATATACCTTGTCAAAACCGGTCACGATCACATTTTTCGGAACCTCGATCCCATGCTGATAAAGGGTATTGATAATACCGAGAGCCATATGGTCGTTGGCGCAGACAAAGGCGTCCGGAAGAGGCTTTTTCTCATTGAGATAGAGTTCGAGTCCTTCCGATGCGCCGCGGTAGGAGAAATTCCCGAGGAAAGTATCCATCAGGGTCAGTCCGTGCTTATGAAGCACGTCTTCAAGCGCGTTCTGCCGGATCGCCGACTCCTCGTTTCCGGGGATCCCGCCGACGTAGACCACGTTTTTTACCTGATGCTCCGCGATCAGATGCTCCGCGAGTTCACAGACTCCCACATAATTGTTCGTGGCGATTCTGGCCACGCCCGGCATCTTCACCTCCGTGGAAAGGAGCGGGATGCCCGAATCCTGAAAAATCTTACGGATCCTCTTCCCTTCGGATGCCGAATTAAACGTATTTGCAAGCAGGATCGCCCCGTCAAAAAACTCCGGATCCGCCAGATGAAACAGATTCAGATTGCTCTCCATCTGAGCGCCGCTCTCCCCCCAGTAGATGTAAGTCACAAAGACAAAGACATCTACCAGGTTCTCGGCCGCTCTTTTCCTGATCCCTTCCAGAAGAAGCTTCAGGCATTCATTGCTCCATCCGTTTGCGAATACCGCGATTCGTTTATTCTTCATAGTATTCCCCTATATGCGTATCCGGAGTTTTCAAAACTACAGGCGGAAAGATTTCGCTCCTTCCGCAAAAGGTCCGGGAAGTACGGCCGGGCCGCGATGGGCACCGAAGTAATCGCGATCGAAAACGATCGGAGTCCCGTCCGTATTTTCAAAGCGCTGCTCCGGCTCAAAAGCTTTCCCCAGGGTTTCCGTCGTGATCATTTCGGTACGGTAGTCCTTAAGGCTGTCATAAAGGTTGGTCTTAAGAACAGGAGTTCCGTCCTTGTCATAAGTGAGTTCCACTTTGACCTTCGTCTTCTTGTCCTCGAACTGTCCCTTTTCGTTTTTGCAAACCGTTGCCTTATTGAAATAGGCATTTCCGCCGAGCCATACGGGAAGATGTCCGAAATGGACCTGTGCCAGGGCTCCCATATTGGGAACCGCGCCGTCTTCGAAAGGCTTATGCCATTCTTCATAGGTCGGGAAGATGTCGAAGGGAGCCGTACCGACTACCTTATAATCGTTATCCTGAGGTGTCTTGTTCTTATCCGCGGCCTTTACGGGATAGTTCTGAACGAAGATGTTATTGTAGATCCTGTCATCTCCGTGAAGGATCGTCATAAAGCCGGCCACCTCTGTCCTGTGACGGATATGATAAGGCGTATAGCGGGGCTCTCTCTGGCCGTTGATCACGCTGTCCACGCCGGAATTCACGAGTCCGAAGCTTCCCAGCATCAGGTTGTGCACAAAGGCAAGTCCTTCACTCGGGATTACCGCGGATACCTTCGAAAGCATTACGTTATTGTCCACAAGAGCCGGTCCGTGGCTGACCTCGATAAATACGTCGCAGTTGAACATGGCGCCTCTTGCCTGCTCAATGCCGTCCGGACGCTGATTGTCATGCAGAAGGTTCTGGGTGATCCGGGTTCCCTGAGCCTGCCAGTCACACCAGATCCCCATAATGCAGTTATGGATGTGATTTCTGCGCATCGTAACGTCGATGGCGGCATGAAGCTTAATGCCTGCCGTCTCCGCTCCGCCCAGCTGCTGGCTGTTGCAGATATCATGGATATGGTTGTCCTCGATCACGGAGAACACGCTGCCCATACGTCCGACGATACCGGTCTGTTCGCAGTGATGAATGTCGCAGCGGCGGATCAGGTGGCTTCCTACCCTTTCCTTCAGCCAGCCGTGATACTGTCCGCGGCATACCGCGTCCCGTTCCATCTGGGTCGGGCTCTTCACCTTTTTGCGGAAGAAATACATATCGTTCTCGGGATCCAGGTATTTTCCTAGGGAGATCCCGCAGCACCGGCTGTTGCTGACTTCGCAGTCTTCGATGATCCATCCTTTGGACCAGTGTGGACCGATCATGCCGTCCTGGTACGCAGCCGGCGGGGCCCAGGTCGTGGCAGCCTTGGTAATCACGAAACCGCTGACCGTGATGTATCCGATTCCTGTTTTGTCCGGCATGAACACGTTGCGCCGGACGCTGATCTCCACCTTCTGTTTGTTCGGATCCTTGCCCTGGAAATTGGCGTAAATGACCGTCTCGTCTCCGTCCTGTTCGGTATACCAGAGGTACTTTGCTTCTTCCTGGTTCCAGGCATGGGGATCCGGTTTCCCGGCCTGGCATTCCTTCAGGCTTGAACATTCATACATCGCCAGGTCGTTCAGGTATACGGAACCGGTATGGCGGACGATCGGAGAAAAATACCAGTCGCCCTCCACCTTTTCGATATAGGGATTGTAAGAACCGAAGATCCCGTTGTTTATCCGGGCCGTCCAGACGTTTCCCCTGACCTTTGTCCATCCGTCCAGCAGCTCGGCACCGGTGATCACGGCGCCCAGCGGTTTCTCGCTGCGGTATACGATCCGTGCGTCTTCTTCGCCGGCATGGACCGGGTTGACGTATTCACGGTATACACCCGGCGCCACGATGACCTCGTCACCGGGCTTTGCGGCCTTTGCTGCGTCATTGATGAACCGGAAGGGTGTTTCCTTCAGGCCGTTTCCCTCACGGGGTGCGTTGGCGTCGACATACCAGATCATGGGCGTTTCCTCCTCAGATATAGATTCTGTAGTTTCCGGTCAGCATCAGCAGGCAGAAGAAATACAGGCAGTTGTCATAGTAGCGCCGGACGCCCTTGCGCATCGGAAGCCCGGCGAACTTCTCCAGGAAGCGACCCCTCGCCTCCGAACAGCTTCCGACAGAAGCCGCGCCCAGCACCGCCTTGATCGCCGTGGGATGCATTGCGGGTTCGCTCTGCGGCGTTCCGTCCAGTTCATAGGCCCTGAGGTCTTCCATGTCCTGTTTCGCGAAGAAATCCTGGATCCTGGTCTCCACCGCGTCCAGCGCCGGTTCCGGTCCGAACCATATTCTGTCCAGGGCAATGTTTTCAGCGACCCGGTACGCGTCGGAATAATAGACCCAGGGTTTCCCGAACAGCAGCACCGTTTTTCCGTCATAATCGGCGTATTCGGGGCTCAGCCCGGTCACCGGGTGAGCGGAGATTTCAATATATTTCCGGCTGGCTTCCGCCGCCTGTTTCCAGAACGGCCGGTCCTCCTCATTCGCCTTCAGCGCGAACAGTTCGTAAAAATGCGGCAGGTGGTAGCTCGGGTCAGAGATCTTCATCTCAGGGATAAAGCGGATCAGTTTGTTCTCCGGATCCCACATGGGTTCCCCTCGGGGTACAATCTCATGCTGGTGCACGCAGTGGCACAGGATCTCCCGGGCCCGGGCGGAATAATTGAAGCTTCCCTCTCCGTCTCCCCATCTGGCGGCTGCCATGAACAGCGCCATTGCGAAGTATTCCTCACCGTCCGGCGCGGGACCCTCGGAATTGGAACTGCCGTCGATATGGACAGACCAGCGGAAATATCCTTTCCCCCGTCCCTGCTTCATCAGCATATACCGTTCCGTGAATGTCCACAGTTTGTCAAAGATATCTTTCCGGTCCATCTGTACGCACATCATCATCCCGTAGCTCATTCCTTCGGTCCGTGCGTCGATGTTTCCGGTGTCCACCATGCACCAGGCGTCCTCATCCGTATGATGGCAGAAGTTTTCTTCCGGATCAAAGAAGATGGTTTCGAACGCGCTGTTGACTTTTTCTCTTGCCGCTGCGTCACTGATGCCGGCTTCGGCCAGTAAATTCGGATAGACTCCGGTCTGGAAAGCCCCTGTTTTCATTTTTGCCTCCGGTTGTACGTACTTTTTTCCATCATAACGGACGGTGCCGGCGTTGTCAAGCATTTATTGCCTGTTCTCCCGTATCGCTTCCAGGATTTCGTCGCAAAGGTCCTCATATCTCTTCGCGAAAGCCCCGTAATGCTCTCCGATAAAGACGTACTCACCGTTGCTGGCAGCATATTCGTGCCGTTTGGCCACAGCGCTCATTTCGCGGGCGCCGATGGTTGCCATCAGTCCCTTGATGGAATGAGCTGTGATCCGGTATTGTTCATAATCCTTTTTTTCTGCGCTCCGGCGCAGTTCATTCGCTGCTTCATGCGCTGCCGAAGCAATGTCGTTCAGGATCTCCGTCAGCAGTCCGGCGCTGCGGCCCGCATGGACCAGCGCTTCTTCCACGTCCAGTCCTCGGATCTTCCGCAGGTTTTCTGGGATTCCGTATTCGGGAACCTCTTCTGATCCGGAAGCTTCAAATTCCATAACCTCTTCTTCTTTTTCCATACCGGCTTCCCCTGTGTCATGGACTTTTCCGGGCGGCAGCAGCCTTCGGACTGTATCTTCCAGCACGTCCGCTTCCAGGGGTTTGGCCAGGTAGTCTGTGAACCCGGCCTTCAGGTACATCTGCCGGCTTCCGCTCAATGCGTTTGCCGTCAGCACAACTGCCGCGGTATCCCGGTTCATCGAACCTTCATCTGTCCGGATCATCTCCAGGGTCTGGATGCCGTCCGGTTCCGGCATCATATGGTCCAGCAGGATCAGGTCGTATTTTGTTTTCCGGCACATATCCGCGGCGTCTTTGCCGTTTGTGCAAAGATCGATCCGGGCTTTTGTATCCTTGAGGAATGCGTTCACAATGCTGAGATTGGATCTGTTGTCGTCCACAACGAGAATAGACGCCTCCGGCGCGGTAAAAGGATGCCGCGTCTTCGTTCCTTCCGCCTCGGGCAGTTCTTTCAGCGCTGCGGGCACAGGCGTCCGGTCCGTCACCTTCTGCGGAAGCCGGACGCTAAACACGGATCCCTTCCGGTATTCGGACTGGACCTGGATCGTTCCGTTCATGCTGTCTGTAATGCTCTTCACAATCGCCAGGCCAAGACCGGTCCCTTCGATATTCCGGTTCTTTTTCAGGTCGCTCCGGCTGAACGCTTCAAACAGCTGTTTCTGGTCTTCCTCCCGGATTCCCCGTCCTGTATCCCGGACCTCAAAAACCAGTTCGAAGGTTTCATCGTCTGTATAATTTCCTCCGACGATGATCCCTATGCTGCCTTCATCAGTATATTTGACGGCGTTGCTGATCAGGTTCAGCAGGATCTGCTTGATCCGCACCTCATCCGAATGCAGTCCGTCCGGAATCGGATAGCCGATGGAAATGGTGCATTCAAGGCCTTTCTGTTCAGCCCGCTCCTTCGCGATCAGTGCGATGTCCGCGATCAGGTCGCTCAGCTGGTAGTCGTCCTCGACAATCTCCAGCCTGCCCGCCTCGATTCTTGAATAATCCAGCACATCGTTGATCAGCGAAAGCAGCATCCTGCCGCTGCGCTGAATGGTCCCGGCATATCCCCGGATCTCCGGATCCTTGCTTTCCCGCAGGATCATTTCATTCATGCCAAGGATTGAATTGATCGGCGTCCGGATCTCATGGGACATGCTGGCCAGGAAGTCCGATTTCGCCCGGGACAGTTCCAGCGCCTTCTGGCGTTCAAGAACAAGCAGCCTGGAATCCTCTATCTGCTGCGCCACGGCAAAGCCCAGCATCCACAGCAGTCCGACCAGCAGCATGGCCCCGGTGTTTTCCAGGCCGGGTATCAAGATCATCAGGATTTCTCCGAATCCGCAGATCATGAAACCGATAATGCCCACGGCCGTATACCGGTACGCCCTGATATTTCCGTCCCTGAACTCCCTGGCCAGGATCACGACGGCCACGACGATGGAGGCCACCAGCAGCCCGTCAATATAACCGATCATCTGATATAGTTTGACCAGGCCCGAAAAATGAAGCGTCATACACACCGCGAAACTGGCCAGCGTGATCACATGCAGAGCCGTGTATACCTTGCTGTACCGGCCCTTCTGCAGGGAGGAAACATACAGGATATACGGACACGGCAGCAGCATGCACAGGCAGTAGGACATCAGGCCGTCGATATGGTTGTGCCCGAAAATGAAAGGATAGAAATAGGAATCCGTTACGATCCATCCGGCGGACATTGCCACCGCGACAGCGATCGTTACGATGTCTGCCGACTGTTTTGTCCGGTATTGAACGGCCAGGCCGAAGATGAGGATGATCAGGGAGAGGCACAGGATGAGGAGGCCCATGATGAAAGTAGCGCCTTCTTTCCGGAACATCACCCGGTACAGGTCTGAAACAGTTCCCAGGTAGACTGTCGTTGCCCGGCAGTCGGCGCTTGTGCCCTGATAATGCATGATGGTCAGCTTCCTGCCGGAACAGGAGGAATCAAGCCGGACAAAATGATAGGTGTTTTTGACCGGTCCGCCGATCACGTCCACGTCCTCTTCCATGTTGTAACGGTAAATCAGCTGTCCGTCGATATATACTTCTGTATCGTAGAAAGTAAGAAAGCATAGCGATTCATCCCGGATCCCCTGCGGGAGCGTACCGGTCATCGCGAAGATGTTGTTTTCGTCAAAATCGTACCTGGTTTCCGGTTTGACTTCAAATACCCTGCCGTAACGGTCCGTGGACCTGAACCCGGTCAGGATCATCGCATCCGTCGTGTCCAGGTCGATCGGCTTTTCAGCGAACTGATACACCGCGAAATACAGGCATGATAGCGTCAGGAGAATGATAAAACAAATCTTGCAGAGCCGAATTACAGAATGCCCATCCTGTCTGGTCATGATCATTACCGCCCCTTTGTTCGTATTATCCTGACGGTCGTTCCTGATGATTTATGCTTTTTCCCTTCTATACTGCCTTTTCCCATCGCACCCTTGTCAGGCAGGTCCGGATGATCTTTTCCGGATCGCTGGCCGGCATGATCCATTCGTTGACTTCGCTTTCCGGCAGCATGACCGGCATCCGGTCATGCATCCACAGGATCCCTTCGTCTGCGGGCCGCGTCAGGATCACGAATACGGGAAGGCAGTTTTCCATCCGGTACAGTCCGGCCAGCCACACCAGTCCGCTTTCTTCCGGCCTCAGTGCGTATTTCTGTCCCGGTTTTTTCTTTTCGTCGTGTTCCCATTCATAATACCAGGATGCCGGGATCACGCATCTGTGTTTTACCCACGCTTCCCGGAAGGTTTCTTTTTCCGCCGCGGTTTCGGCCCTGGCGTTGATCAGCATCCCTTTCGGCCCGGTAAAACCCCATTTCATCGGGAACACGCGCCTTTGACCGCTCCTGCCGGATGCAATAGCCGGCAGGATAGCAGACGGAAAGATCTCCCCTTCGGCACGAAGGGGTTCCTGCCCGTTCGGGTTAAACATCTCCGCCAGTTTGGAGCGGTTCATCTCTCTGACCAGCGCGCGCAGTTCGGGATCTGCGGGTGCCATATATACTCTTCCGCACATATGTCTTCTTTCTGAAATGAGAATTCGTTGTATTTTATCATGCGGACAGCGGATTTGTCTATCATTTGTACGTATAAAAAGCTCCTCCTTTTCAGGAGGAGCCGCGGATATCAATTCGGTTTTTAAGTATCCGAAGCAGTACCCAGGATGATCTCTTCAAGCTTCGGCATATTGGTCAGCAGGCTGACAGCCGGCATCACGGTATTGTCTTTCAGCTGATAGTCGTATCCGTTCATAATCAACGCCATGGTGATCCCGGTTTCCCGCTGGTAATAAACGTTTGACGACAGGCCGCTGTATCTGCCCTGGTGTCCGTACCAGGTGCCACGGTCAAACTGATACAGCCGCACCGTGCTGAGTCCGTAGGGGCTGTCTGCCACCAGTTTCTGATCTGATTCCATCAGTTTCACCGTATCGGATTTCAGGATCCGGACGCCGTCCAGTTCGCCGCCGCCCAGCATCATCTGTGCCAGTTTGGTCATCGACGCCGCGTTGATGTACAGCTTTCCGACGGTATATCCGTTGTTTTCTTTCGGATCCGCCTTGTTGTTATATTTGCGCGTCCGGTCTTTCTGAACCGAGATCTCAACCTTGCCGTTTTTCTTCAGCAGGTCCTTGCAAACCGTTCCGGCGGGCAGGAACACCGGTGAATAAGCAGCCGTCAGCCCAAGCGGCTTGAAGACTTTACTGTTCAGGTAGTTCTGCACGCTCTGCTTTGAAATCGCTTCAATCAGGCATCCGAACAGCGCCCCGTTGTAGTCCGCATATGCATACATGGAACCCGGTTCAACAGATTCATTGAAGATCGGATCGTATCCTTTCTTCCCGATCCTCGCCCAGTCCGGATGATAATTCGACGCGTCCGGGGAAAGGGAGGACGTATGGCTGAGGAGCATCCGCGCAGTGATCGGCGTTTCCGGATAAGCCGGATTCCGTACTTTGAATCCGAGATAAGCGCTGATATCCTTGTCGAGATCCAGTTTTCCCTGGTCATACAGCGTCATCAGGCCGATCGCCGTGACCCATTTGGTGACCGAGGCAATCCGGAAGCAGGTCTGCTCATCCACACCGCCGAAAGACCAGTTCAGGAAAGTCTTACCATCTTTAGAGAGTACCAGTGTTCCGCACACGGCGCCGCTGTTCTTTTCAATCCCGTTCAGGAAGGAGAGCGCCTCACTTGGAACGGATGTCTGCGTTGCGGCAGTCTGTTGCTGCGGCGCCTGGTCTTCCGCCGGCGACTGTGCGGCAGATTCCGTTGCTGAAGAATTCGTACTGCCGCCTGAATAGAGTTTTGCCTGGGTCGGCGGACCGGCGATTCCGTCCGCCTTCAGGCCGTTTTTCCGCTGGAACGCCTTGACCGCCTTCACGGTCCCTTTGCCGTAGACCCCGTCGATCTTTCCGGAATAGTATCCCTGTTCCTTCAGGGCTGTCTGCAGCGTTTTGACTGCATTTCCCCGGGAACCTTTCTTCAGGCGTATGGATGACGCGGCTTCTCCGATCCCGATACAGGAAAAGATCAGGACGAGAACCAGCAGGATGGCGGTCATTCGCTTCATCATGGATCATTCCCTCCGGATGTTTTACGAAATCTTTATTATTATATTTCAATAATATTAAACCGTCAACGATGCTTTTGTTTTCAATGACTTTCGGTTTCAATCCGATCCCTTGAAGTTGTCCGGTAGAGCGGATACAATAAATAAGTACAATGAAGTTGGAAGGATGTGTTCCGATTTGCGTATCCTGCTGATCCGCCATGCCGAACCGGATTATTCCGTGGATTCACTGACCCCGAAGGGCCGTCTGGAAGCCGAACTGCTTTCCCGCAGGCTTGTCCGTTATGATATCCGGGATTTTTATGTTTCTCCCCTCGGCAGGGCGAAAGACACGGCTGCGTATACTCTGGACAAACTGTCCCGTAAGGCGGAGACCCTTCCCTGGCTGCGTGAGTTCCGCGGATCCTATCTGGATCCCGAAACCGGAAAGCGCCGGATCGTTGCCTGGGACGTGAAGCCCCGGATCTGGAAATCCTTCCCGGGCGTCATGGATATTGATACCTGGTGCGACACGCCGGCCTTTGCCGGCGGCGATGTACGGGAAGTCTGGAAAGAAACCGTTGACGGCACCGATGCTCTGCTGGCCCGTTACGGATGTTTCAGGGACGGTCCGGTATGGCATATGGAGCAGAACGGTGATTTTACGATCGCTTTGTTCTGCCACTTCGGCATTTCCATGGCTATCCTCGGTTATCTCACCGGCGTTTCACCCATGATCCTGTGGCATCATACGCTCTGCTGTCCCTCTTCTGTCTCGGAGGTTGTGACCGAAGAGCGGATCAAAAACGAGGTTTCTTTCCGCGTTGTCAAACTCGGCGACCTGACCCACCTGGAGTCCGCCGGGGAGAAACAGAGCACCGCCGGGCTCTTTCCGGAAGTCTATACGGGAATCGACTCCACAGATCCCGCCGTAAACGGAACGCTGAAATGAAAAAAAGCGCCTTTCGGCGCTTTTTTCATGCGGTCTGATCAGCCTTTGGCGATCTCTACAAGCTTGGCAAAGCCGGCGGGATCGTTCACAGCCAGGTCCGCGAGCATCTTGCGGTTCACTTCAACGTTCTTTTTCTTCAGTCCGTTGATGAACGTGGAATAGCTCATGCCGTTCAGGCGGGCTGCTGCGTTGATACGGGTGATCCACAGGCGGCGGAAATCGCGCTTGCGGAGTTTGCGTCCGATAAATGCATAGCGCAGGCTGCGGGCAACCTGTTCTTTCGCGGCGCGGTACTGCTTGGATTTCGCTCCCCAGTAGCCTTTCGCCAGCTTCATAACTTTGCGGCGACTCTTATGGGCGTTAACGGCCCTCTTAATGCGTGCCATGTTTGTTTTCCTCCTTGCCGGTGAATTGGCTTATTTGTAAGGCAGTAACTTGTGAATGGTCCGGGCTTCCGCAGCGTTGTCCACAACACCGGGATTCCGCAGGTGACGGGT
>JAILLW010000098.1 GCA_024692955.1 Lachnospiraceae bacterium
GGTGTCGCCTGTGTCTTTCTTTTCCTTGCGATCGCGAAGGGATTTGAGCCTCTGCTCCTTACCCCGATCGCGTTCGGGATGCTGCTTGTCAACATCTATCCGGATATCATGCTTTCGATCAAGGATTCCGCGAACGGCACCGGCGGACTGCTTTATTACTTCTATCTGCTTGATGAATGGGCAATCCTTCCGTCACTGATCTTTATGGGTGTCGGAGCGATGACGGATTTCGGTCCGCTGATCGCCAATCCGAAGAGCTTCCTCCTCGGAGCGGCAGCCCAATTCGGTATTTTCGCGGCATATTTCGGAGCGATCGCTCTCGGCTTTAATGACAAAGCCGCTGCCGCAGTTTCCATTATCGGCGGAGCCGACGGCCCGACCTCGATCTTCCTTGCGGGAAAACTGGGGCAGACCTCGCTTCTCGGACCGATCGCCGTTGCGGCATATTCCTATATGTCTCTTGTGCCGATCATCCAGCCTCCGATCATGAAGCTCCTTACCACCAAGAAGGAACGCGCAATCAAGATGGGGCAGCTTCGTCCGGTATCGAAACTCGAAAAGATCCTTTTCCCGATCATCGTAACCATCGTTGTATGCCTGATCCTTCCGACCACGGCTCCTCTGGTAGGTATGCTGATGCTCGGAAACCTCTTCCGTGAATCCGGCGTGGTACGCCAGCTTCAGGAGACGGCATCCAACGCTCTCATGTACATCGTGGTGATCATCCTCGGAACTTCCGTAGGCGCGACCACTTCCGCGGAGGCGTTTCTGAATCTCGACACCATCAAGATCGTGGTTCTCGGTCTCGCGGCCTTCATATTCGGTACGGCGGCCGGAGTGCTCTTCGGAAAACTGATGTGCATCGCGACGAAGGGGAAGGTAAATCCTCTCATCGGTTCGGCGGGAGTTTCCGCGGTGCCGATGGCGGCGCGGGTATCTCAGAAGGTGGGCGCGGAAGCGGATCCTACAAACTTCCTTCTGATGCATGCGATGGGACCCAACGTGGCCGGCGTTATCGGAACCGCGGTAGCCGCGGGTACCTTTATGGCCGTATTCGGTGTGTTCTGACGGATATCTGAGTTAATCATCTTAAAGAAAGGATTATAAAAAATGGCAGAATTAGAAAAAAAGCCGGTCGGCATAATGGAAACGGTGCTTCGTGACGCGCATCAGTCTCTGATCGCAACCCGTATGCCTACCGAGAAGATGCTTCCGATCGTTGACAAGATGGATAAGGTCGGCTATGCGGCCGTAGAGTGCTGGGGCGGCGCAACCTTTGACGCTTCGCTCCGCTTCCTCAAAGAGGATCCCTGGGACAGGCTTCGCAAGCTTCGTGACGGATTCAAGAATACGAAGCTCCAGATGCTCTTCCGCGGACAGAATATTCTGGGATATCGTCCCTACGCGGATGATGTGGTTTATGCTTTCGTTGAGAAATCCATCGCCAACGGTATCGATATCATCCGGATCTTTGACTGTCTGAATGATATCCGGAACCTTCAGGCGGCCGTAGACGCTACGAATAAGATCAAGAAACAGGAGGGAAGAGGATCCTCGCAGATCGCCCTTTCCTATACCCTCGGTGATGCCTATACGCTTGAATACTGGGCGGATATGGCTAAGAAGATCGAAGAGATGGGAGCGGATTCCATCTGCATCAAGGATATGGCGGGACTTCTGGTTCCCTACCGTGCGGCGGAACTCGTGAAGACCCTGAAGGAGAACACGAAGCTTCCGATTCAGCTGCACACCCATTACACCTCCGGTGTTGCTTCCATGACTTACTTAAAGGCTGTTGAAGCCGGCGTAGACGTGATCGACTGCGCGATCTCACCTTTCGCCCTCGGCACTTCCCAGCCCGCTACCGAAGTTATGGTAGAAACTTTCCGCGGAACGCCTTACGACACGGGCTATGATCAGAAGATCCTGGCCGAGATCGCGGACTACTGGCGTCCTTACCGTGAGGAGTGCATCGAATCGGGTCTTATGAGTACCAAGGTGCTCGGCGTAAATATCAAGACACTGCTCTATCAGGTGCCCGGCGGCATGCTTTCCAATATGGTAAGCCAGCTGAAGGAGCAGAACGCGGAAGACAAGTACAACGAAGTGCTCGAGGAGATCCCGAGAGTACGTAAGGACTGCGGTGAGCCGCCTCTGGTTACGCCTTCGTCCCAGATCGTTGGTACACAGGCGATCTTCAATGTCCTGATGGGTGAGCGCTATAAGATGGCCACCGGAGAGTTCAAGGATCTCCTCCGCGGAAATTACGGCCAGACCGTAAAGCCGATGAATCAGGAAGTGATCGACAAGGTCATCCCCGGAGAAAAGCGTTCCACCGCAAGAAGCGCGGAAGCGACAGGCCATACGGAACCGGAACTTCCTACATTGGAAGCGGAGATGAAGCAGTACAAACAGCAGGACGAGGATGTGCTTTCCTACGCGCTCTTCCCGCAGGTTGCGACGGACTTCTTCAAGTATCGTGAAGCCCAGCAGCAGAAGGTGGATGTTACTGCCGCAGACACGAAGAACGGCGCTTATCCTGTATAACAGGAGGGATTGATCCGCACGGTTTATATTAACCGATCCGGTCAATGAAAACGCAATATCGGAACAGACAGACGGGCCGGAAACGGCCCGTCGTTTTACATAACTTTTTTCGTTTCAATTGTTTAACCACAACATCTTGTGGAAGACCCCCGACAAAGCCCCAATTTTAAAGAAATAATATATAAATCACCGAAAACGGATTGACTTTAGTGTTGACATAAGTTAGAATAACGAGTGTTGCGAACATATGTTATTATATCGTGTGTTTGTATTCAAAAAAGAAGCTTTGATCCGGAGGGGAATATGGCCAGGAAAGAAACTGTAACGAAGAAGATCTTGCTCGATGCGGCATTTGAAATGCTTGACAAAGAGGGTATCGAACAGGTTACGGCCCGTAAATTGGCAGCGCAGGCAAACTGCTCGACACAGCCGATCTTCCGGATATACGAAAATATGGAACAACTTTATGCGGATCTTTATACGAAAGCCTGCGAGTTCTTTCAGGAGTTCTACTCCTCTTTTCAGAAGACCACGGTGGTCCCTTTCGTGACCATCGGTCATGTTTACATTATCTTCGCACAGAAATATCCGAATGTTTTCAAATTTGTATTTTTGAATAAAAAGCGTTACGGCAACAGCATGTATGACATCATCAACGGTGAGACCGGGAATGTACAGCGCGAGATCCAGGCTGCAAGATCCCAGGGGGCGACAGATCCCAGCGGACTCTTTTCGAGGATGTGGATGTTCATACACGGAGCGGCCTGCATGTCACTTACCGGGGATTATGATCTTTCGGAGACCGACACGGTCAATATGCTCAAGGATGCCTACACTTCTTTCCGGTAAGGAATGATCTGTGTCACTTAGGCGGCGCGGTTTGAAGCGCCGCTTTTTTCATAAACGGAAATAAGCCGTAAGGGAAACGGGTGGAAGAATATGGAACATGAATCGGACATTATCACAAGGATGAACGAACGGTTCATCAAAATGAGCAAGGGGAACAAAAAGATCGCGACCTATATCTCCGAGCACTATGACGAAGCGGCCTTTATGACGGCGGCCAGGATCGGACAGGCGGTCGGGGTGTCTGAATCCACTGTGGTCCGCTTTGCGTCCGCATTGGGCTACAGCGGATATCCGGAATTCCAGAAAGCGCTGGCGGACTGGGTCCAGAGCAAACTGAACCGGGTGCAGAAGATGGGGGCAAAGTATAAATCCAGTTCCCAGACAGAGGTCCTGCATTCCGTACTTACCGCGGATATCGAGAAGATCCGCGACACTATCGTGAATCTCGACGCAGCTGCCTTTGAGGATGCGGTGGAGATGATTCTGAACGCGGAAACGGTCTATCTGATCGGACTTCGAAGCTGCGAGCCGCTTGCCGACTTCCTGCATTTTTATCTGAATATGATCCGCGGAAATGTTGTCCTTGTAAAAACGACCTCCGTGACGGAGACCTTTGAACAGATGATACGGATATCGGAAAGGGACGTGATCATCGGCATCAGCTTTCCCCGCTATTCCATGAGAACGCTGAAAGCCTTGGAATTCGCGAAGGACAGGAGGGCAAAGGTGATCACGATCACGGACAGCATCCATTCTCCGATGAACCTTTATTCGAGCTGCAACCTGCTGGCAAGATCCGATATGGTCTCCATCGTGGATTCGCTTGTCGCACCTCTTTCCGTCATCAATGCGCTGGTTGTTGCGCTGTGCCTTAAAGTACCCGATGAGGTCCGGAAGAATCTGGAAGACCTGGAACAGGTCTGGAACAATTATCAGGTTTATCTGAATGATGAGATCAATTTCATAGATGATGAGCCGATCCTGAACTATTCCCTTACGAAGAAGGAAGAGGAAGAATGAGAACCGCAGTGGTGGGAGGAGGCGCCGCCGGAATGCTGGCCGCGATCTCCGCATCCGAAAACGGAGCCGAGACGATTCTGCTCGAAAAGAACGAAAAGACGGGAAAGAAGCTCTACATTACCGGGAAAGGACGCTGCAACCTGACAAATGACGCGGGAGAAGACGCGTTCTTCCGGAATGTGGTCAGGAACGGAAGGTTCCTTATGAGCGCCTGGCACGGCTTTGATCATACGGATATCATGTCACTTGTGGAAAGCGAGGGTACTGCGCTTAAGACCGAACGGGGAAACCGTGTATTTCCGGTCTCCGATCATTCTTCGGATGTGATACGCGCGCTGAACGCAAGGCTTGGAAAGAACGGGGTGAAGGTACTGACCGGGTATGAAGTCTGCGGCCTGGAAAAGAGAGGGGATACCTTTTTGATAAAACTCAGGAGCGGAAAGACCGTTGAATCCGATACGCTGGTCCTTGCGACCGGAGGGCTTTCCTATCCTTCCACCGGATCCACCGGAGACGGCTATGGCTTCGCGGGCAGTTTCGGACACAGGATCACGGACACGTCACCGTCCCTGGTATCTTTCCGCACGGATCCGGATGAAGTGGCGGGGCTTGCGGGGCTTACGCTTCGAAATGTGGAAGCGGTCCTTAAACTGACACCTTCGGACAGGAAGCCGCTGTATAAAGGCTTCGGAGAAATGCTTTTTACGCATAACGGCTTAAGCGGGCCGCTGATCCTTTCCGCATCGGCTTATCTGCCTTCGATGATAAAGGAAAACGGCGCGATCCTTTCCGTTGACTTGAAGCCCGCTCTTTCAAGTGATAAACTTGATGCACGGATCCTTCGGGACTTTGACAAAATGAAAAACCGGAGCATTAAAACGGTGATGAAGGAGCTTCTGCCGGCGGCGCTGATCGAAAAGGTTCTGATCCGCTCCGGGATATCCGGGGACAAAAAGGTCAATTCGATCACGAAAGAAGAGAGAAAGAACCTTGTTGAAACGTTGAAAGCTCTGACATTTTCCGTAATAGGAACGGGCGGATACGAAGAGGCGGTCATAACGAGAGGCGGCGTGGATGTTCGCGAGGTGGATCCGAAGACGATGGAATCGAAGCTTGTAAAAGGGCTCTTTTTCGCGGGAGAGATCCTCGATGTCGACGCACTGACCGGCGGTTTCAATCTGCAGATCGCCTGGTCCACCGGCTACACTGCCGGAAAAGCTGCCGCTCTTTTCGGGAAAGATAAAAAGGAGGAAGTATGAGTTTTCAGATCGCGATAGACGGACCCGCGGGAGCGGGGAAAAGCACCATAGCGAAGCTTGTGGCGAAGAAAAAGGGATATATCTATGTGGATACCGGGGCGATGTACCGGGCAATGGCACTTTTTATGATCCGGAAGAATATCGACGGAAATGATGAAGAGGCCGTCGGGAAGGAATGTGCGGGTGCGGACATAGGGATCGCTTACCGGGACGGGGAGCAGGTGGTGCTTCTTGACGGGGAAAACGTGAATTCGATTATCCGTACGGAAGAAGTCGGAAATATGGCGTCCCTTACCGCGAAGAATCCCCGTGTCAGGGAAAGGCTCGTCATTCTGCAGAAAGAACTGGCAAGCAGAAACAATGTGGTCATGGACGGGCGTGACATAGGAACGGTGGTGCTTCCCGACGCGGACGTCAAGATCTATCTTACGGCAAGCGTGGAGGTCCGCGCAAAGAGACGCTATGACGAGATCATTTCGAAGGGAGAGAAGGCAGACCTTCAGGTGATCGAAGAAGATATAAGACTCAGAGACAAACAGGATATGGAACGGGAGGTTTCACCCTTAAGGAAGGCAGAGGATGCCATCGAGGTGGATTCTTCGTATCTTACGATCGAAGAGGTAACGGACCGGATCCTTTCTCTTTGCGACGGAAAAGGAAATACATGAATATCGTTACGGCAAAGACCGCCGGGTTCTGCTTCGGCGTACAAAGAGCGATGGACAGTGTATATGAACTGATCGAAAAGGGGGGCGACCTTTACACCTACGGGCCTCTCATCCATAACGACGCCGTGGTGGATGACCTTTCGAAGAAAGGCGTCCGGGTCATCGAATCGGATGAGGAACTGAATGAGATCAAAAGCGGCACCGTTGTGATAAGGGCCCACGGCGTCCCGGAAAAAACGATCCGCCTCATTGAGGAAAGAGGCCTTACGGTGGTTGACAATACCTGCCCCTTTGTTAAGAGGATCCATAAGCTCGTGTCGGAAAAATCCGCGGAAGGATATCAGATCGTCGTCACCGGAAACGCGGGGCATCCCGAGGTGATCGGGATCGTGGGCTGGGCGATGCCGGACCGGAAAACGGGGCGGTTTCTCGAGCCTTCCGTGATCGAAACGGCGGAAGAAGCGGCCGCTTTGAAACTCGATCCTTCGATCCCCGTCTTTGTGGTATCACAGACGACTTTTCGGAAAAATAAATTTCAAGAATTAGTTGAAATCCTTGAAAAGAGAAAGTATAATGTTAATGTTGTGGACACTGTGTGTAACGCGACAAAAGAAAGACAGACGGAGGCAAGAGATATCGCATCCAAAGTCGATGCTATGATCGTCATTGGCGGCAGGCAAAGTTCGAATACGCAGAAACTTTATGAGATCTGCAAAGGGGAATGTGAGCATGCTTACTTTATCGAATCGGCGCAAGACTTGAGAATGGATATACCTAAGACTGCTTCAACGGTAGGAATTACCGCGGGGGCTTCCACCCCGAAGAAATTTATTGAGGAGGTTCAAAATTATGTCAGAATTAACTTTTGAACAAATGCTGGAAGAATCTATTAAAACAATTCATACGGGGGAGATAGTCGAAGGTACGGTTATTGATGTTAAGCCTGAAGAGATCATACTGAACATCGGTTACAAATCTGACGGCGTTCTGACAAGGTCGGAATATTCCAACGAAAACAATCTGGATCTGACGACCGTTGTAAAGGTCGGAGACAAGATGGAGACCAAGGTCCTCAAGGTGAATGACGGCGAGGGACAGGTGCTCCTTACCTATAAGCGGCTCGTGGCTGACCGCGGTAACAAAAAGATCGAAGAAGCATTTAACAGCCAGACCCCGATCAAGGCGAAGGTTACCCAGGTGCTCGGCGGCGGTGTATGCGTAATGGCCGAGGATATCCGGATCTTCATTCCGGCAAGCCTTGTTTCGGATACCTATGAAAAGGATCTCAGCAAATACGAGGGACAGGAGATCGAGTTCGTCGTTACCGAATACAATCCCAAGAAGCGCCGCTACATCGGTGACAGAAAGCAGCTTCTTCTTGCGGAAAAGGCAGAACAGCAGGCTGCTGTTCTTGCAAGGATCAAGATCGGCGATGTGATCGAAGGTACGGTAAAGAACGTTACGGATTTCGGCGCCTTCATCGATATCGGCGGAATGGACGGACTGCTCCACATCTCCGAGATGTCCTGGGGCAGGGTGGAATCCCCAAAGAAGGTCTTCAAGACCGGCGATACCGTAAGATGCTTTATCAAGGATATTTCGGGCAACAAGATCGCTCTTTCCGCGAAGTTTGAGGATGAGAATCCCTGGAAGGATGCTGCGGAGCGTTTCGCTGTCGGCACCGTTGTGACCGGAAAGGTTGCGAGAATGACCGACTTCGGTGCTTTCGTAGAGATCGCGAAGGGTGTCGATGCGCTCCTTCATGTATCGCAGATCTCCAGAGAGCATGTTGAGAAGCCTTCGGATGTATTAAAGCAGGGTGAAGAGATCACCGCAAAGATCGTGGACTTTAATGAGACGGATAAGAAGATCAGCCTCAGCATCCGCGCACTTCTTGCTCCCGAAAAGGAAGAGAAGAAGGACGGGGATGAGGATGTGGTATCCGTTGATGTTGAAAAGGTGATCGCCGAAGAGAAGGCTGCGGAAGAAGCGGCTGCCGAAGAGGCTCCCGCGGAAGCGCCTGCAGAGGAAGCACCTGCGGCTGAAGAGATTTCGGAGTCGGAAGAGTAGACCGGTTACGGAAGATATGGAATGCCCCGTAGCTTGCTGCGGGGCATTTTTTGAACAAATAACGATCGGAAAAGCCGTGTTTTGAGCGGGATCATGATCGAATAAAAAGGATGGGCAGGATCAATGGCATACGGATATGAGGAATTCAAAGCGGATGCGTACAAACTGACAAAGGTGGATCTGAATGCTTATAAAGAGCAGCAGATGAAGCGAAGGATCTCCAATCTGATCACGAAGCATGGCCTGAAAGGCTTTGATGAATACACGCAGAAGCTTCGGACCGACAAGGATATGCTGGAGGAGTTTCTCAATTATTTCACGATCAATGTTTCCGAATTCTATCGTAATCCTGATCAGTGGAAGATGATGGACAAGGATGTGATCCCGGAGCTCATCGAGAAATTCGGAAAGAATCTGAAGATCTGGAGCGCAGCCTGCTCTACGGGCGACGAACCCTATTCGCTTGTCATGGCGCTTTCAAAACATATTCCCTTGAATCAGATCAGAATCTACGCCACGGATATCGACAAGACCGTGATCCAGAAGGCTCAGACGGGACTTTATGCCGAAAAGAGCATCGCGGGTGTGCCTGATGATCTCAAAAAGCGCTATTTCACAAAGATCGGAAATTCCTATCAGATCTCGGAAGAGATCAAAAGCAGGGTGACTTTCCGACAGCACAATCTGATCCTGAATGATTATCAGAAGGATTTCAACTTCATCGTCTGCCGAAACGTACTCATCTACTTTACGGAAGAAGCGAAGGATGACGTATTCAAAAAGTTCTATCAGTCGCTGAAGCCCGGCGGTGTACTGTTTATCGGCAGTACGGAGCAGATCAACAACTATAAGCAGATCGGTTATGTGAGAAAATCCAGTTTCTATTACGAAAGACCCGCAAAGTAGGCTTTTGGGGCTTTCGAGGGTGTCGTTACAAAGCGCCCGGCGCCTTGTAAGTCATTTTCTTTTGTGATAAACTGTAACCTATGAAAACAGAAGAGATCATTTTAAACAATTTCAGTCCGGATTATCCGGTGGAGTCGCTTGCGAATCCGTCGGATATCCTTTTTTTCGACATCGAAACCACCGGCTTTCTGAAGGATGAAGCGAACGTATACCTGATCGGATGCGCTTATTATCGCGACAGCAACTGGAACATCCGTCAATTCTTCGCTTCTTCGACGGAGGAGGAGCGGTCTCTGCTTGAGAGTTTCTTTTCCTTCGCGGAGCGCTTTTCGCTCCTGATCCATTACAACGGCAATTCCTTTGACCTGCCTTTTCTTAAGTCGAAAGCCGAGAAGCACGGGATCCCTTATACCCTGGACGGCAAGCAGGGGATCGACATCTATCAGAGGATCAGGACCTACAAGAATCTGCTGAAACTTCCCGACTGCAAACTGAAGACCGTGGAAAGCTTTCTCGGGATCGGCCGGGAGGACCGTTATAACGGAGGGGAACTGATCGCGGTATATAACGATTATCTTTCCTCACGTGATTACAATCTTTATCAGACGCTTCTTCAGCACAATTCGGACGATATCCGCGGAATGCTGGGCGTCATTTCCGTATTGGCCTATTATGACCTTTTCAATATGCCTCTTACGGCGGAAGGGGTCAAGTCAAACTTCTATCAGGATATCAACGGGATCAGCCGCAAGGAGATCGTGATAAGGGTACGTCTTCCCCATACTCTTCCGAAGACGATTTCTTTTATGGGAAAGGCCTGCTATTTCAAGGGAGAGAAGGATACCGGTACGCTGATCGTTCCCGTTTATGACGAGGAACTCAAGTATTTCTACGCGAATTATAAAGATTATTACTATCTTCCTCTGGAGGATACGGCGCTGCACAAATCCGTGGCATCCTTCGTGGACAAGGAATTCCGCGAACAGGCGAAGGCGGAGAACTGCTATACGAGGAAGATCTCAAACTATCTTCCGCAGTGGAGCGTTCTTGTTTCCCCGTTCTTCAAAAGGGAATATGACAGTAAGGATCTTTTCTTTGAACTTACGGATGACGTGAAGCGAAACCGGAATCTGTTCTCCGAATATGCCGCTCATGTGATCAACGCGATCGCTTTCCAAAACTAAAATTCAGATAAGGTTGGGGATTATGGCTAAATTAACATTTATCGGCGGAGTGCACCCTTATGACGGAAAAGACCTGTCGAAGGACCGGCCGATCCGTGACTTCAGACCGAAAACGGATGCGGTATACCCGCTTGGCCAGCATATCGGGGCGCCGGCCGTCGCCTGCGTACAGAAAGGCGATGAGGTAAAGGTCGGAACAAAAATCGCCGAGGCCGGCGGCTTTGTGTCCGCGCCGATCTGTTCTGCCGTTTCCGGCAAAGTGAAATCCATTGAAAAAAGAAGAGTTGTCGGAGGCAATCTGACAGACTGCATCGTGATCGAAAACGACGGACTCTTTACCGAGAAGGAGTGGGACGAGGTCCGTCCTTTTGAAGAGCTTTCAAAGGAAGAGATCATATCTCTGATCCGGGAGGCCGGGATCGTCGGAATGGGAGGCGCAGGCTTCCCGACTGCCGTTAAGCTCTCCCCGAAAGAGCCGGAAAAGATCGATTACGTGATCGTAAACTGCGCGGAGTGCGAACCCTATCTTACTTCAGACTACAGGAAGATGCTTGAGGAGCCGAAAAAACTCATCGGAGGATTGAAGGTATCCTTAAGCCTGTTCGATAATGCCCGAGGGATCCTGGCGGTGGAAGACAACAAGCCGGATTGCATCGAACGTCTGAAGGAACTGACGAGGGATGAGCCGAAGATCACGGTGAGCCCGCTGAAGACCAAATACCCTCAGGGATCCGAACGCCAGCTGATCTACGCGGCCACCGGCCGGGCGATCAATTATCAGAAGCTCCCTGCGGATGTCGGCTGCATCGTAAACAACGTGGATACCGTGATCGCCATCTACAACGCCGTGATCGAGGGGAGGCCTCTGTTATACAGGATCGTGACGGTGACCGGCGACTGCATCAAGGAGCCCTGCAATTACCGCGTGCCCATCGGGACGGATTACGCGGAACTTCTCGAGGAAGCGGGCGGCTTTTCGAAAACGCCCGAGAAAGTGATCTCCGGCGGTCCGATGATGGGAATCGCGCTGTTTGATCTGCATGTTCCCGTTACCAAGAGTTCCTCTGCACTCCTTTGTCTGAGCAAGGATGCGGTGGCTGAGACAGAGCCTTCTGCCTGCATCAACTGCGGCCGGTGCGCGGAAGTATGCCCCGGGCGGGTGATCCCGCGCGATCTTGCAAAATACGCGGAGAGAATGGATGAGGAAAACTTCGTAAAACACCACGGCCTCGAATGCTGCGAATGCGGCTGCTGCAGTTTCATCTGCCCGGCCAGACGCCAGCTCACACAGCAGATCAAGTCCATGAGAAAGATCGCTCTCGCGAATCAGAAAAAGGGTAAATAATGCCTTAAAGGCATCTGGAGGATAGAAAATTGGATTCGGAAAAATTGATCCTTAAGGTTTCATCGAACCCGCATGCAAGAGCCGGCTCCACTACGAGCCACATTATGTGTGCCGTTCTTGCGGCGCTGCTTCCGGCCGCGGGCTTCGGAATCGCGCAGTTCGGTTTGAAGGCGCTGATACTGATTCTTGTTTGTGTCGCTTCTTCTGTGCTGACGGAACTCTTTTATGAGCTTCTCCTGAAAAAACCGGTCACGGTGGGAGACTTTTCGGCGGCCGTAACGGGACTGCTGCTGGCTCTCAACCTGCCTCCTGCCGCACCCTGGTGGATCGGTGTCATAGGAAGCGTTTTTGCGATCCTTGTCGTCAAGATGCTGTTCGGCGGACTTGGTCAGAACTTTATGAATCCCGCGCTCGGAGCAAGATGCTTTCTTGTGATCTCCTATACATCGATCATGACAAACTTTGAAACTGACGCTTTTACCGGGCCGACCCCTCTTGCAATCTTAAAGAGCGGCGGCAGCGTGAATGTTTTTGACATGGTCATCGGCCGCACCGCGGGAACCATAGGAGAAACTTCCGTGATCGCCATCGTGGCGGGGGCGTGCTTTCTGATCCTTGTCGGAGTCATCGATCTTCGGATCCCTGCATCCTATATTATCTCTTTTGCCCTGTTTGTTCTTGTGTTCGGCGGAAGAGGACCGGATATGAACTATCTTTCCGCACACCTTTCCGGCGGCGGGCTTATGCTTGGCGCGTTCTTTATGGCGACGGATTATACGACCCGGCCGATCACCGGGAAGGGACAGGTGCTGTACGGGATCCTGCTGGGAATCCTGACGGGAATCTTCCGGATCTTCGGACCGTCCGCCGAGGGCGTTTCCTATTCGATCATACTCGGAAATCTGCTCGTTCCTCTCATTGAGAAGATCACGCAGCCGAAACC
>JAILLW010000066.1 GCA_024692955.1 Lachnospiraceae bacterium
CATGGTCTGCCCGCCTTCAATGATATAATCAACGCCCAGACTGCGGAAGATCTCATTCAGGCCGTCACCGACCGAAACCGCGATAAAGGCGCTGTCCTTATGCTCCATGGGAGCGCTTTCTCCTTCCGCCGCGCCTGCCTGCTCCTGTTCCCTGTTAAAGAGCACTTCCCTGTGCTCCAGCCGCATATTATCGATCTTGAGATTGGAGAGTTCTCCATACATGAGAGCCTTCTGGATCGCAAGTCCCGGGTCGTTCGTATGCACATGAACCTTGACCACTTCGTCGTCCGCCACGCATACGATCGAATCACCGATGGATTCCAGATAAGCCTTAAAATCCATTTCCGTCTTGATATTGAAGATCTTGTTAAGCATGATGATGAATTCGGTACAGTAGCCGAATTTGATATCCGCTTCCACGGCGGCAAGATCCGCCTTGGGTCTTTCCGCGGTACCCGGCGCATCTTCGCGGATCGTAAAATCTGTCTGTTTCCCGCAGAAGGCTTCATAGGCTCCTTTCATCACCTGCATAAGGCCCTGTCCGCCCGAATCAACGACACCGGCCTGTTTCAGCACCGGAAGGAGATCCGGAGTCTTCTCAAGGGTCTCATCCCCGCAGATGATCACTTCACGGAAAAACTCATCCAGATCCTCGCAGCCTGCGGTTGAAAGCTCCACCGCCTTATCCGACATCCCTCTTGCCACGGTGAGGATCGTCCCCTCTTTCGGCTTCATGACCGCCTTGTATGCGGTCTCCACGGCTTTTACCGATGCGGCCGCAAGGATCTGGATATCCAGAATGTCGTGCTCGCGCGCTTCCTTGCAGAAACCGCGAAGAAGCTGGGACAGGATCACGCCCGAATTTCCACGGGCTCCTCTTAAGGAACCGGAAGAGACCGCCTTGCAGAGAGTCGTCATATCCACATCGTTCGTATTGACAAGTCCCGACACATCTTTAGCCGCGGACATGATCGTCATCGTCATATTGGTCCCCGTATCGCCGTCCGGAACCGGGAACACATTCAGATCGTTGATCCAGTCTTTTTTCTCGTTCAGATTATTCGCGCCGGCTATAAACAGCCTGGCCAGCAGCGGCGCGTCTATCGTTGTATAAGCCACCTTGTCTTTCCTCCTAATCGATCACTTTGACGCCTTCTACGAAGATATTGATTTTCGAAACTTCAATCCCCGAAAACTCTTCCACCTTGTATTTGATCGAACTGATCAGATTTTCGGAAACCGACAGGACATTCACTCCGTAAGCCACGACGATATGAAAATTCAGCACGAGTTTATTATTTCTGACGATCACGGAAATGCCGCGGCGCACATCGTCAAGTCTGAGCAGCTTCACGATCCCGTCCTTCACATTGATCCCGGCCATTCCCACGATCCCGAAGCATTCCATCGCTGCCACGCCCGCATACTGCGCGATCACGTCCCGCTCGATCGCAACATTGCCCATATGCGTATTCATATTCGTTTTTCTGGTAATATATCTGATACTTCTCTTCTTTGCCATCCGGCCACACCACCTTTCCAAGAGGTCAACGTCCAGCGTGTTTCATTGTAGCAAATATATAAAAAGAAAACAATTCATTTTTTTCTTGCAATCTGTGATTTCATTTGATATTATATCAATGTTGCGCTGATAGAAATGCTTTGATAAAAGGAGGTGTCATTATGGCGAAATGTGATATTTGCGGCAAGGGCGTTCACTTCGGTAATAATGTCAGCCATTCTCATAGAAGATCCAACCGTATTTTCCGCTCGAACGTAAGGAGCGTAAAATGTCTGGTGAACGGGGCTTCCCGGAGAATGCACGTCTGCACCCAGTGCCTTAAATCAGGCGCCGTGGAACGCGCTTAATCATCAAAAAAAGTGCCTTCGGGCACTTTTTTTATACGATTTTGCTGTTTTCGTAACTTTTCTTCAGTTCTTCGTACATCTGATTGATCGTAAGGACCATTTCATGATCCCCGTTCATATTATCGGGATGATAGATCTTAAGAAGATCCTTGTATCTCTTCTTCAGGGACATAAAACTCGAAACACCCTGAAAAAGGACGGCAGCCGAATCCAGATCCTGGACGCGCCGCACGGATCCCGAAAACTCAAGCTGATCTCTTTCAAACTGCTTTCTCGCCGCCTCAAGCGCTTTGCGGTCCGCTTCGAGTGACTGGAACCCGTTCTTCAGGATCTCCAGTTTTTTGGTATAAAAGAGCTCCTCCTGCTTCAGACGCTTGCGTTCGCTGAGGATCTTCTGATGGACCTCATCGGACTCCTCCTGAAGGCGCCGCCTCTCTTCGATGATCTCCTGTTTGAGTTCCTCGATCTCTTTCCTCTGCAGCTCCAGCCGGATATTTTCCTTAAACAGGAAAGCTTTCAGTTCATTCAGTTCGTCAATCCCTCCGCCCACAAGTGTTTTCTCAAACTGCTGGGCGCCGCTGTCCACATAATGTGTCGACATAGATCTCCCCGCGGATCAGTCCGCATCCTCTCCGAAGGCGATATCCTTTGCCGCTTCATCGGAAATCATCTCTTCCTTCGGGGTTGTAAACCGGTCCACCAGTTCCGGGACAAGGTCCAGGATTTTGGTGATCGTATCCTGATTCTTAACGCTGACCAGTTTTACCTGTCCGTTCTTTATGACAAGTACGGAATTCGGCGTTTCCTTTCCGAAAAAGCCGCCCGTGCCTCCGTTCTTTTTCTCGTTCAGTCCCGCGCCCGCGCCGCAGCCGAAGCTCACATCCATCAGCGGAATGATCGTGGTGTCCCCGATCACGGTCGGCTCTCCCACTACCGTTTTGGTTGAGATCACCGCATTCATGCCCTCAAAAAGGGATTTCATCACGTTACTGATATTATTCTCCGCCATTTAGGTCTCCTTCTTAAGCATCTTTAGGGTTTTCCTGATGTTTCTGCTAAAATACAGCCTTCCCGCGATCCAAAGGATCATAAAGACCGTGATATGCCCCCTGAGATCAGCCTCACCTTCCAGGATCTTTTCCTCAAAATGAGGGATAAAAACAAACCGTTTTCCGATCCACGGATAGATCATCGCGTAAAAGGAAAACATTCTTCCGGCCGCATCCGGTGTTTCGCCTCCGAAATCGAGGTGCCCCCGGATCCTTCTCGGCCGTATGTGCCAAAGCAGTCTCCCGATCTCCTTTTTCGTCAGCGCAAGAGCTTTCGCGAAGTAATCGGAAGACAGTACATCCATATAATAGCCGATCCGTTCACATACGTCTTTTATTCTATCACAGATCGAAATGATTTGGAACTTGATCTTGCGAAGGAACGCAAAGACCTTTTCCAGGAAGCCTTTCAGTGTCGGATTTTCGTCAAAGACCTCTTCATTGATCGTATCAGCCGCATCTTCGGCAAGATCCGTCATGGTATCAAAAAGATCCTGCTCCTCTTCGATGTTTTCTTCGTCGGTCTCCTCCCCGTTTACACCGTTTTCGTCTTCGGGGCTCCCGGTCTCTTCGTCCTTCTTCCCGTCCTTTCCTTCGTCCGAATCCCCACCCGTATCTTTCTTCTTTTTCTTCTTTTCTTTTTTCTTCTCCTTTGATTCTTCGGATCCTTCCTCCCCGCCCTTTTTGTTTCCGAGCCGGAAAAAGGCGATCCGGATCCTCAAAGGATCCTCTTCGGGATAAAGGAACCGCACATTGAGAAGTCCCAGAAGCCAGGTTACTTTCGCCGTAAGATTGACGGGCGCCTCATCCTCTTCTTTCTTTTTTGCGATCACGCGATAGCGGAACGGGACAAAGAGAATGACAAGGAGTATCAGAAGGACCAGTCCGATAACAGAAAGCAATATGATCCCGAGGATTTTTAAGATCGTCAATATGACCGGTAGCATCTATTCTGTCGTGAAGTCCTTTGTCTTTGCCCGAAGCTTCAGATAGTTTCTGATATCCGCGCTCCCCGTATGCTCAAGCGCTTCCGTCGTCATCCTGATCACGATCTCCACGGCTTCCTCATAGTTCTTCGCGATCCCGACCACGACCGGCGGGTGTTTCCGGTAATAGGGGAGCTTCAGATTAAAGGCATTCAGAATATCGATCTGATTGGGGCCTTCGGCGAGGGTAAGCACAAAAAAGCCAACAAGATCTTTATGGATCTTCAGTCGGAGTTTGTATTTGTCAACATTTTTGACCGACCCTCCGGTATACAGGTAACGGTAATACTTCATTTTTTCGCAAGCAGACCCGTCAGGGCCTTCTTAAGTTCCTTATTGGAAAGTACGGCCTCAAGCAGGCTGTCATTGGGCTTTTCGTTTGCCTTCAGCACTTCCATCGCTTCTTTCTTTGTCGTGGCATTCGCCGCGCGATAAAGCTCCACCAGTTTCTTCTCGGTGGCGGTCAGCTTCACGGCCGTACCTGTGGTCGCTGTTTTCTTTGCGGCGGCGGCCGGCTTCTTTGCTGCTGTGGTCTTCTTTGCCGCGGTGGTTTTTTTCGCCGCTGTGGTCTTCTTCGCTGCGGTGGTCTTCTTTGCTGCCGTCGTCTTCTTCGCTGCGGTGGTCTTCTTCGCTGCGGCGGCTGTCTTTCCGGTTACGGGTTTCTTCGTTGTCGTTGCCATTTTCTCTTCTCCTTTCGGATCTTGATCGATCTTCTTTCAGTTTCCGAACAGCGCGGCTGCCTTCCGCATCCTCTCAGCGATTTTGACACCGAAGGGACATCTGCTCTCGCACCCTCTGCACCCGATGCATTCCGATGCCGTATGGGCAAGGGCTCTGTAATGCTCCCGTACGCTTTCGGGTACCGAAGCCTGTACCGTCCCGAGGTCGTAAAATTTATTGACCATCGCGATGTCGATATTCACCGGGCAGGGTTTGCAGTGTCCGCAATAGGTACACTGTCCGGAATAGGAATGAAGCGGCGCGGATGCGATAACGGAGGCATAATCCTTATCATCCTCCGAAGCGTTCTCATAGGATACCGCCGCATCGATCTGCTCTCTGGTATCATACCCGCAAAGAACAGAGGATACTCCCGGTCTCGTAAGCGCATAATGGATCAGCTGCACCGGCGTAAAGGCCACTCCGAAGGGGGATCTTTCCCGGTCGAGGAGAGCGCCTCCGAAGAAGGCTTTCATGACCGTAAGTCCGACCTCGTTTTCCTCACACATCTGATAGAACCTTGCCCGCTCCGGATCGATCCCGGAAAGGCTTTCGTCATAGCCATCCCACATCGTATCAAGGTCCTCCGTGGCGGGACGCATATCAAAAGCCGGATTGATGCTGAAGAGGATCATTTCTATGAATCCCGTCTCGACGGCAAGTTGTCCGATGACAGGATTATGGGTGCTCAGTCCGATATGCCGGATGATCCCTTTTTGGTGAAGATCCCGGACATATTCGATGAATTCACCTTTCATGACTGTATCCCATTCTTCCCGGGAGTCGATATAATGGATCATGCCAAGATCGATATAGCCGGTCTTAAGACGGGTAAGCAGGTCTTCGAAAGCAGGTTTTACGAACTTCATGTCCCGTGTCCGGACATACTGTCCGTTCTGATATGTGGAGCCGATATGTCCCTGCACGTACCAGGATTCCCTGCAGCCTTCCATTGCTCTTCCGATGATGTCCCGGGACTTCGGATCCGGCATCCAGCAGTCCACGATATTGATCCCCTTTTCATGAGCATACCGGAGAAGATCTACGGACTCCGCCTCATCATGCCGCTCCAGCCATTCACCTCCGAAGCCGATCTCACTCACCTTTATTCCGGTCTTTCCGAGATTTTTATACTGCATAAACACCGCTCCTTGCCATCCGTGTCTGCCGGGATCCTTTCACAAGAATCCTCCCCACGTTCCAAATAACATACTACCACAGTTCAGGCGGTTTTCCAACAAAGAAAGAGGCCGCGCAGGGCGCAGCCTCCTGATATCATCTTCGGATCAGAGCGTTAAAAACCGCCGTTCAGTTCCCGGTTCCCCGGTTCATTCTTGCGTAGCTTCCGTTCATGGAAAGCAGTTCTTCATGGGTCCCCCGCTCAGTGATATGAGCATTTTCAACCACAAGGATCTGATCCGCGTTGCGAATCGTGGAAAGCCTGTGGGCGATCACGATGATCGTTCTTTTACCGGCGATCCCGTTGATCGCTTCCTGAATCTGACGTTCCGTTTCCACATCCACGGAAGCGGTCGCTTCATCAAGCACGATGACCGGAGACTTCCGAAGGATCGCCCTTGCGATCGCCACCCTCTGTTTCTGTCCGCCCGAAAGGCGAAGCCCACGTTCGCCCACCATCGTGTCATATCCGTCCGGCATAAACATGATATCCGTATGGATATTTGCCGCTTTCGCGGCTTCCATGATATCTTCCGGTCCGGCTTCGGGCACGGCATAGCCGATGTTTTCGGCGATCGTTCCGTTAAAGAGGAATGTATCCTGAAGGACCGGTGAGATATTCTTCCGGAGACTTTCGATCGTTACATTCCTGATATCCTTTCCGTCGATCAGGATCCGCCCTTCCGAAGGTTCGTAAAACCGCGAGATCAGTCTTGTCAGTGTTGTTTTTCCGACTCCCGTCGGTCCTACCAGAGCGATCATCTCACCGGCATAGCAGGTAAAGGATATATCCTCAAGTACCTTGCCGCCTTTCTCATAGGAAAAACTCACATGATCGAAGGTGATCTCCCCCTTTACATCCGTAAGGGGCACGGCGTCCTTCGCATCTTCAATCTCGCAGGGCGCATCCAATACATCCAGTACCCTTTCCGCCCCGGCAAGGGACTGCTGCATATTTTCAAGCAGATTTGCAAGCCCCGTGACCGGAGCATAGAAAAGCCCGAGATAAAGGAGAAACGCCACAACATCTTCCACGGGAAGGCTTTCCCGATAGGCAAGATATCCGCCGAAAGCCACGATCAGGATCGTTCCGAGGGAAGATATGAACTCCACCGAAGGATGAAAAACGGCGCTCAGCTTCAGGGCGGCGAGCATCGCTCTTATATGCTCGAAATTCTTCCCGTCCACTTCCCCGGTCTCATATTCTTCCCTGCCGAAGGACTGTATCTCCTGAATCCCGGAAAGATTGTCCTGAAGTTTTCCGCTCAGTTCCCCCATCTTCTTCTGGGATTTTTTGAAATACGGCCTCACTTTTTTGGAGAATATGATGCCCGAAAGAAAAATAAGCGGAAGCGGCGCGCAGGTAATCAGCGCTAGTTTCCAGTTGATAAGGAGGAGAACAATGAGTACCCCGAGGAAAGTCACGATATTGGTAATGCTTTCGGGGATCATATGCGCATAAAGGAGCTCGAAATCTCTCGTATCATTTACGATGCGGCTCATCAGATCACCGGTCTGCTTGTCGTGGAAATAGCCGAGGTGCATGCGCTCCAGTTTGTCATAGGTGCGGGTCCTCAGATCGCCCACAAGATACCAGGCGGCTTTATGTGAAAGGTAACTGCTGAGGAACCGGAACAGAACTCTTGCCAGATATAAAGCTAGAAGGAATACGGCAAGCAGCCATATCCTTCTTATCCCTTCGTCATCCACACCGCGGCTTACGATCCCGGTCATGGCCGAAAGGAGTTTCGGCGCGGCCAGGTTGATCCCGGTCAGCATAAGCGTCGAAAGAATCGCGATAATATACAGATTCTTAAACCGGACCGCTTCCCGGCTCAGCCTGAAAAGTATCTTCATCCTATCCCCTTAACATCCTCCCTTGCCCGTTCCAGCGCCCTGATGACCCTGTCACAGAATGTATCGAATTCAGGATCCTCTTCATATTCATCCGGATGTGAAAGAACATAATCCAGCGCGATCCGGACTCCTTTGTGAAAAGGAATCGTTGTGGTCATCTGAGGAACCAGGCGCTTCAGTTTGCTGTTGTCGAAAACCACGGAAACGGACTTATCGCCCGTAAGAGAGCCGGTAAAATCGTAACCGTAAGTCTCTCCGACATCGGAAAGGAAATCCGTGGAAACATGATATGCGTTCAGTTTCACGCCGAGCGCAGCGGCGATGGTCTGATAGATTTGATCCCAGGTAAGGGTCTCATCCCCGGTGATCTGGAAAGCTTCTCCGATCGCATGAGGGTTTCCCATAAGGCCGATGAAACCCGTCGCGAAATCGCTGTTAAAAGTAAGAGTCCAGAGCGAGGATCCGTCTCCCTGAATAAGTACCGGTTTCCCCTGCTGCATACGCCGGATCACCTGATAGAATCCTCTGTTTCCGTGAACTCCGAGAGGAACGTTCCTCTCATCATAGGTATGGGAAGGTCTTACGATCGTAACGGGAAATCCTTCCTCCCTATGTTTCTTCAGGAGAAACTCCTCGCAGGCGATCTTGTTTCGTGAATACTCCCAATAAGGATTGGAAAGGGTGGTTCCTTCCGTGATCACATATCCGGCGGCAGGTTTCTTATACGCCGATGCGGAACTGATAAATATATACTGTTTCGTTTTCCCGTTAAACAGGCGGTAATCCCGTTCGACAGCCTCCACGTCAAATGCGATAAAGTCACTTACCACATCAAATTCGAGGCCTTCAAGTTTTTCCCTGACTGACTTCTCATCGCAGATATCGCAGGTGATCTGATTAATTCCGTCAGGGGTCTCGGCTTTTCTGTTGCCCCTGTTGAGAAGATAAACTTCGAAAAAAGGATCCTCCGCAAGCTTCCTGATGATCCCCATACTGATCGTTCCCGTTCCGCCGATAAACAATGCTTTCATCCCGTACCTCCCGTCATTATACCGGTTGTCTGTTGCAGTCTGTCGATTATGATAAGCCCTGTTTTTTCCTGCCGCTCCTTAATATTTGACACCATCAATATCATTTCTTGCTGTCAGTCCCGGCGGCCGGTCGCGGATCAGATATTCTTTTTATCGATATACAGTTTTTCATCCGCTCTTTTCAGGCATTCCTGGGGCGTGTCATTTTCATCCTTTATCGTATCGTAGCCGACGCCGACCTTAAGCTCATACGGCAGTCCGTATTCCTTTCCTCTTTCGGAAATGGTTCTTCGGATCAATCCGATCACTTCTCCGGGATCTATATGTTTTTCCGGGCTCCGGATGATGACGGTGAACTCGTCTCCTCCATACCTTCCGAGAAACACGGAGGCGTCAATGCGGTCACCCGCCTGTCTGAGCGCCTCGGAAGTGATCACCAGAGCACGGTCTCCTTCCGAATGACCGTAGGTATCATTGATCTTCTTGAACTGATTGATATCGATCATCATCATCGCGACTTCGGAATCCTCACTGAAGCTCAGCTGCTCCATATAGCGGTTGATCTGTCTGCGGTTATTAAGGCGGGTCAGATCATCCACCGAGATCATCGCTTTCATATCCTGAATATAGAACCAGAGCCACATGATCGTGCAGCCGAAGCAGAAGGTAGGGGCATTCAGAACGAGCACCTGAACCAGTCCGAATGCCATAACGCCCATCGGAATGCTCCCGATAATGAGATATCGCCTCTTCTCATCTTTCGACTCCGTACTCCTTGCGTTTTTCACCGAGAAGAACAGGGCAGCCCAAAGATAAAACGACGGCACCATAAACATCAAAAGGAAATACAGCGTATTGAGTTTAAACTCCTCATCGATCCAGAACAGCGGATTGGTCGCGTATGCCGCGAAAAAGAACAGTATGGAGACGAGCATCGGGAGATAGCTCAGATACCTCTTCTTTTTGTCATTGCGAAAGGGCAGTTTTTCGGAAACCGCGATAAACATAAAGAGGCCGCATGCCATAAAATGCATCAGGATCAGATTCGTAAAGTTGAACAGAACCGCGAAAAAACGGATCTTCGGAACTATGTTGCTCAGCATGGCCGCCCAGAAGGCATCCGAAACGAAATAGAGGATAAACGAAATGACCGACCTGTGAAACCAGAGCTGCTTTTCCTGAAGAATATTATATGCCCTGTCGGCGATCAGTATCAAAGAAAGCACAACGACACAGATTATGCTTGCTTCCGTATAGAAAACAAAATAATCAAAACTCACTGAAATTCCCCTCGTTTTTAATTCCCGACAGTCTGTTATATCAAAGTCTCTTCTGATACCAGAGAAGGTCGTACCATCTTTCGAACTTCTTCCCGACAGCCTTCATATGTGCCACCTGCTCATAGCCTTTGCTCAGATGAAATCCGCAGCTGTCATGAGACAGGTACTCATCTTCCTTTTCACAGTAAGCCACACCCGCGAGCAGATTTACGATCCCGCGTTCCATAAGCCGCCGCTCCAGTTCCTCATAAAGAAGCGAGCCGATCCTCATCCTGTGATATTCTTTATCAACATAGATTGAAACGGTCACCGTCCAGTCATACGCTTCACGGGTGCTGTACCTGCCGGCGTAAGCATAACCGACCGCCCTGTCGTCAACCGTGCAGACAAGATACGGGTATTTTGCTCCGATCTTTCTGATCCTGGTTTCGAATTCTTCGACGGAAGGCGCATTATACTCAAAAGAGACCGCCGTGTTCGTCACATAGTATGAATAGATCCCGGCAAGTCTTTCGGCATCTTCCGGCTTTGCCTCTCTTATGATCGGTTCTTTGTTCACTGTTTCTTCTCCCGGTCAGGTTATAACACCTATTGTCCCATTGATGCAATAAGCGCATCGATCTCCGCCTGCGAAAGTATTTTCTGAGAACCTGCTCCGGCAGAAGTCTGAGCCGGAGCAGGTGTCGGAACGGGCGAAGGTGCCGGTGCCGGCATGACCTGAGATGCGCCAAAAGCAGCCCCGCCGCCTGTTTGCGGGGATTTTCCCATAATGCTTGCAAGAAGCGCCTGCTGTTCAGGACTTAAACCATTCGCATCCATAATCATCCAAACCCGGTCATAAGTGTCGTTTCGCAATTTGCATTATAACACATTCCCGGTGGTATTCCATACACAGGTTTCAGGAAGTTACGATCCGGCCCATTTTTATCAGCATATTCCTGTCGTTCTTTATCGTAGATCCAGAAGTAGTCAGCATGTCTCCCGTAATGGTGGCACTGGCCCCGCTTTCAAAAGCAGCTTCTCCGTTTCCGCGGATCAGCTTTCGCCCTGCCCCCATACGGATATCCGCCTCCGGATTGATATATCGGAAAGCGGCGATCGTCCTCAGGATCTCCTCATTGTCCAGCCGGGGCAGATCTTCAAGCGGAGTTCCCGGGATCGGGATCAGCGTATTCACGGGTATCGACCGGACTCCGAGTTCCGAAAGGGCAAGTGCCATATCAAGCCTGTCGTCCATCGTCTCGCCCATACCGATGATCCCGCCCGAGCATACGTTAAGGCCCGCCGAGCGCGCCCTTTTGATATTCGCCACCTTATCTTCAAAAGTATGACTGGTACAGATCCTTTCAAAAAACCCGGGAGACGTTTCGATGTTGTTGTGATAACTACTTACGCCGGCATCATACAGCCGCTCAAACTGCTCCTTCGAAAGGAATCCCAGAGAGGCGCAAAGGCCGATCTTAAGCTCGCTGCGAAGTCTTTTGCAGATCGTTATGATCTTTTCAAAATCCTCCCCGGACGGGCTGTGGCCCGAGATGACGATCGCGAATCTGTCCACTCCCGCTTTTTCATTGGCCAAAGCCGCGGCACGGATCTTATCATAATCAAGAAGTCCGTAGACCTCGCAGCCCGTATGATTGTGTGCCGATTGGGCACAGAACCGGCAGTTCTCACTGCAGGCCCCGTTTCGCGCGGATATGATGGTACAAAGATCCACGCGGTCTCCCGAGAAGCAGGCTCTCAGTTTATCCGCTCCGTCGCACAGCTCCCGAAGCGGCGCCTCTTTCAGTATCGTAAGATCATCTTTCTTCGACAGTCTGCGTCCTGCCATGATCTCCGCTGTCAGTATTCCGATATCGCTCATTTTTCACTCTCCTTCCGATCCACCGACAAAAGCGAAAGGATCAAAGATATTCCCATTCCGATCAGGGTCAGATTTGACATGATCGCCGGAGGCACTCCGATACCGGCAAGTTCGGGACCGAAATACGTGCCGAGGATTCCGAAAATACCTCCTGCAAGTACCGCAGTGATCCATATGCCGGTTTTGATCCGGCGCTTTTTATATGCGAGTATTCCTGCCGCAAGCGGAAATATGACTCCCGGGGTGTAGATGCTGTATGCTCCGGTAAGAAGGCTCATAATATCCCCCTTTCCGAAGTACGCAAGCGCAAGTGCGGCAAGGCCGATTACGATCACAGTGATCCTCACCCCCGTAACACTTTCCTTTTTCAGGATATCCTTGACGAATATTGTGGAGGCATTGATGATACAGGTATCCGTTGAGGATAAAATGGCGGAAAGCAGTCCGAAGATAAGCAGAACGGCAGCCCATCCCGGCATAATGGAGATCGCATACATAAGTGCACCCATATCGCCCATTTCCTCCGGTGTGACATTGTACCTGATCCACATACCGATCAGCGTGATCACAACGGAAAACACGGCCAGTACAGCACCTGCCGTCCTGGCGGCCCTTACAGCCGACCTTCCGTCCTTCGCTATGAAGTTTCTGGACATTATGTCGGGGCCAAGAAAATAAACGCCGCCGATCACAAAAAACTGCGTAAAGAGATCCGCTGTCCCGTAATCATCATTCAAAAGTCTGATATTCCGAAATATGACAGGATTATTCTCCCCCTTCGCGACATAAAGCCATCCCATACAGACTGCAACACCGGCCAGAATGACGAAGAGCTGAACCTTGTCCGTTTTCACAACGGACATCTGTCCTCCGGCAGCGGTATATGCGATAACGATCAGTGAAGTGATCACAAATATCATCGGATCGTTCCGGCCGACAGCGAAGGTTATCAGCGAATTCATCGCCACGAGCTGTCCCGCGATCACGCCGATCCAGGAAATCACGATGATGACGGATATGATGAGCTCCGCCGGCCGGCCGACGATCCGGCCCGCCAGATCGGGCAGTGTATCGGCCCCCGTATTTCTTACCCTTTCGGAAAGAAAAACGGATTGAAGGATCAGTCCGACGGCTCCGAATAAAAGCCACCAGATTCCCGGGAATCCGATATCATAGACCGTGGAAGTAATGCCGATCGTCGTGGACGCTCCCGTAACTGTGGCAAGCAGTGTCATAACGACCGAAAACGAACTCTGTTTTTTTCCTGCTACGGAGTAATCGGTAAAGGATTTTGTGTTCCTGATATCCAGGATGCCGATCAATGCGAAAACAATAAGATACAGCAGTAATGCTGCGATAAAGATATGATTCATTTTACACCTCTTCATCTGTATAAGTCGACTAATGTTATACAACGAAGGGGTTTGTTTGTCAACCTTGGACGTATTTTCGGGTGACTGCTTCTTCCGGCCCAACCAGAAGTATCCGGATCATCCGCTCAGAGTTTTGCAAGAGAAATCATAAGAGCAGCTATGACCAGATTCCTTTGCGGTGAAGGATTCCGGCCGTTGCAGAGCCTGTCCGCTCTGATCCCGATCCCGACGATACAGCTGCTGCAGATCCCGGTTTCAAGATCGGATATTCCTTCCGTGAGAATACCGCCGATCTTTTCCTTACCAAGATACAGAGAATTGTCTTTTCCCCCGCGAATCTCAACCCCGTAGAGTTTTTTCACCGTTTCTGTCACGATCCCGGCAACGGCTCCGGGAACAGATTCCGGGTTTTGAAGCTTTCCGGGATCCAGGATCATGCTGAGGTAGATCCCTCCTTCGGGCGATTCGAAGCCGGCACCGCGATGCCCTCTCCCGGAGCTCTGCCTCTTCGCCACGATGGTGGTATTGTGCAGCATTTCAAGTCCGTCGGCAAGCATTTCCCGGACGGCCTGTGTATTGGTGGAATCCAGACTTTCATATACGAACAGCCTGTCGGCAAGTTCATCCGTGCAGCTGCTTTTTTCCATTTTTTCAAGGCAGAGCGCGATCCCCGCTTTGGAGATGATATCGGAAGATTCGGACAGCCTGTAGCCCTTATTCTTTACGGATTCGATCGGGTAACCTGCTTTCTTCAGTTCATTGATGCCCTTCCAGATCGCATTTCTTGATAACCCGAATGCCTCCGCAAGGCTCCCGCCGGATACATATTTCCCTTTTGCCTCTTCCAGGCTCTGAACGATCTTTTCCTTTGTATTCATCAGGCTCGTCTCTCCGGCTCCCATTCATCCCATTGATTTCGTCTGTCGATACCCTTCGACTGATAATATGCCCGCTTTGCTTCATACATTCTGTCGTCGGCCGTTCTGATCAGCGTTTCCATCGTTGCATCGGGGAACTCGCGATGAGATACACACCCCACTGACAATGACAACTCCGTCACGCTGTCTCCCTTCCATTCTTTCGTTATGGTCTTCAGCTTTTCCAGGAGTTCTTCGACTTTCTGCGGATCCGCGTGAATGAGTGCCGCAAATTCATCGCCGCCGATGCGGTATACGTTTCCGAACTCTCCGAATGCTTTGCAAAGACACTCGTTCGCGCCGATAATGAGTTCATCTCCCGCCAGATGGCCAAGGGTATCGTTGGTCCGCTTCAACCCGTTAAGATCCGCCGACACGTAAACGAAATCCTCACCGATCGAATTCCCGGTCAGTTCCGAAACAGCCGCGGCGTAAGCCCTGCGGTTCGGCCCTCCCGTCAGATGATCCGTGTTGGAAATACCGAGAAGAATCGCGTTGGTTTCGCGCAATTCCAGCACATTGTTCGCAAACAGGCCGGTGAATATCGCAATGATCAGAATAATGACTGCAAGAAAAATGATCCTTCGGACCGAAATCCAGCCCTCATTCGGCGACATCTCAAACTCCCAGGTAAGATTTCGAACCCGGAACCGCGTTTTCACGGCATATTCATCGGGCTCCCCTTTTTCTTCCATTATGTGCCCGACCCCGTCCTCATCGATATACGAGAGCGTATAGTCCACACCCATGCCTTCCAGATTGTCAAGCCGGAGTTCCTCGATCAGATTATTATAATCGATCGTGACCGTCACGAGGCCCCAAAGCCTTGTTTCTTCACCGTCGCTTATGATGACCGGAGACCTTCCGCCCATCCCCAGTCCGCCCTGAACCAGTTCAAAAGGATTCGTAAGGACGGTGCTTCCAAGTTCATATGCCCTTATCGCTTCCAGATTTCCGGGCCGGGTCGTGTCGAGGAAATCAAAGCCGATCAGAGATTCATTTCCCTCAAGCGGATATACGTCCGATACGATGCCGTCCGGTGCGATCGCAATATTTCTTGGTACGACTCCGGTTTCCCTGATCACGTCATCATAGACTTCCCCCGCAATGGTGTCAAAGAACGCGGTGTCTCCGTTATGATCCTGTATCAATGCCTTCAGCGTATTGGTCCTTGCCATTACGCAATCGACGGTGGTGGCGATCCGCGCCGCTTCGTTTCTTGCAATATAATGGAGCTTTTCCCTTTCCGTCTCAAGGTCGCGCGTGATCAGTCCGATGTAAAAGACGCTCAGCACGATGAAGCATACTGTTCCGGCAAGGATCGAGACCGCCTTTCTTTTGTTTCGAAGTATTTTTGCAGTTTCGGTATTCATGATCATGGTAAATGATCTCCGCCCGGTTATTTATATAAGGACAAAAAGATGTCGTTGCGGGTCTTCGGTATTGCGGGCCCGTACGAATAAGTATAACACATAAAGAACCGTTTCGTGACCTCTTTTGCCGCACTACGATATAATGGGATCAGATCAGAAATTGAGAGGATTGAAAATGACATATTCGATCATCGGAATCCTGGCATCCGTGGTATTGCTTATTACCAATCAGGATCTTTTGCGAAGAGACAGGAAAATGGCTGTGGAGATGTTTGAAAACCATTCCCCCGGATACTACGATGCCATTCTTATGGATATGCGGATGCCCGAGATGGACGGTCTGGAAGCCACAAGGCGAATCAGGGCCTTAGACAGGGAGGATGCGGGAACGATCCCCATCATCGCCCTTACTGCCAACGCTTTCGATGATGATGTTCAGCGCAGCATTCAGGCCGGGCTTAATGCGCATCTGTCCAAACCGGTCGAGCCGGACCTTCTGTTCGAAAAACCGGAACGTTTCTGGTGAATTTCCGTAACTGCAGGCTCCCGACTTCTCACATTCCGTTCCTGTGAATGCTCATATTTTGATAATCCGCCTCTGTAAACCCCTCAGGTAAAAATCCGAAAATCCGATCATCAAAAAACAAGAAGTGCACCCCCTTGAAAGCGGATATATTTGACATCGCAAACAACAAACACGCGTTAAGCGGTTACATAAGGAGGATAATGCAATGATGTTTTTTTCAAAGAAGGAAACGATCGAACTTTTTTCGGAACAGCAGAAGGATGACTACATCGAGAAGCTGGACCGGGCCAACGTATCCTATGTTATCAAGGAGAAGGAAGACAGCAGCTTCGGCGGCAACATCCACTATCTCGTAAAGGTAAATGCATCGGATCTTAAGAAGGTGGTTTAGGAAGAACCCGAAGAAGATGAATTGGAAACACCCCCTGCGCACTGCGATCAGGGGGCGTTTTCATTCACCCGGAGTACTTCAGGTGTATGCGGCTTCAAGCCGGAGAACATAATGCTCAGCCGGATATCCCGGCGTATCCGTTTTCAAATTCCCTGCCCTTATCGTATGCTTCAATTTCAGATACCGACAGATCGCCTTTTCCGTCATATCGATAGAAACGTCCTCCGTCAGCTATAAACTCCAGAATACAGTAATCTTCATCCTCGACGCCTTTCGGATAGTATTTCTCATCGCCCTCATTCCAGAGAAGCTCCCTGTACTCTCTCTCAAAATGCACCGCAAAGCTTCCATACAGGCAAAGTCCCTCAAATGTCGAATCATCGGAGAAATACAGACAGGCATCCCCTTTCTTTTGCAGACTCCGGACATGGGCCGAGCTCGTGTTTGTTGAAATCAGATGCCTTCCCAGGCCTTTGTGCCATACGCAGAATACTCTCCGGATATTCTGCCTTCCCGTCTCATCCGCATAGCCGATCGTTGCAAACAGAGAACGGTTGATAAGATTCATCATTTCATCTTTTGTCATCTGTTTTTTCCTCCTTACCGTGTATTATACCGGAATTAACCGCTCAAAAATCTTTCCGACTGTTCCATGATCCACCTGGAAGTTGTCTCCACAAAACTGTCAGCCTGCTCAGGCGTTAAGTAATGGTATTCTCTGTGAAGATCCCCGTGATTGTCGCTGCGATAAAACCCGCAGATATACCGGCGTCTGTTTTCGAAAGCATCCTTGCTGAACAGGTCCATGAATTCATTATCATAGTCAATCGCGTTCTCATATATTGAAAATGCCCCAAACTCCGGGTTCTGTGCCAGATACAGGAAATCAAGATCGTACCAGTCACCTTTGGCAGACCATATGAGCTTATACTTATCCTCAGCGCATTCCTCGGGATAGGATTTCAGCCAACACCTCGCTCTGCAGGCGAATCATTATTGCGGACACAATTACCGGACACAGGAAAGTTTTCAGTTTATTCATATGCGGCGTCCATCCTTAACGGGATAATAAAGGAAAGACGACCTCTTTTCCATACTATGCTGCAGATAATGCAAATATGATTACACTTAATGCAAACTCCTGTTTTTTATCATTCGGTTTCTTCTGACAACCAAAGCAGCCATTATTATCGGTACCGTAAAAAAGCTGATCAGCCCCAAAACAGTTCCGTTCTTAACTCTCGAATCAAACAGCTGTACAAAATAAGCTGCAGATTCAGCCAGCAAGCACAGAATAACCGATATGATCAAAAGAATCGTATATCCTGTTCTCCATCCCTTCGTATAGTCCTCCGCGTTTTTCGACAATACGAAAGAATGCCACTTCCACAGCAACAGACAAGCTGCAATATCGATCGCAATTCCTGATATGAAGAATACCGGATTTACCTCTACAACATGTGATGACCATGGAAGGATAAATATCCAGGTAATTTCGGTATCGACGGTTTTTGTCTTAACATGTTCCAACAGCACAGTGCCAAATGAAATAAGTACGATGGCAAAATAGTATAAAACGCTAAGACCGAATATGGCTTTTAAACTGTACTTTTTGCCGTCTTTCAATTCTTTTATCTTCCTTTCGGCCCGGTATACGCATTAAATCGCGAAGCTTTGATTAAGTATAACAAATCTCCACGGATTTATACAGACCGCCAGAAATCCCGGTGATCTCATGAAACAATTCTCCTATCAGAGAATATGCCATAAGAAGAGGCATCGTGACCGTCATGGAGATATCAATTATGATCCTGATCTTCTTTTTCAAACAAATCACTCCTC
>JAILLW010000067.1 GCA_024692955.1 Lachnospiraceae bacterium
GCTTCTATAATTCCACCCACACTATCATATTCTTCGGAGGTAATCTTCCAATTCTTGGGATAGTCAAAGGAAAATGCGGGGCAGGTCACCGAATTGATCTCTCCATATTTTGTCGTATAATGCTGATCAAGTTTAACTCCGGAGGTGTCAACCGTTTCAGCTTCGTCGTATCCGGCTATCTTATAGAAAACAACGTCACTAAGTTGTGTATGTAAAATTTGAAGGAAAAAGGAAACCATATCTTGCATACCATATTCCCCGTATCCGGGTGGCTGATGAAGATAAGGTTATGGATCAGTATACTTATAACGATATGCTACAGGAGAGAGATGCATCCAAAACATGGGAACTGCATGAATCGAAATATACCGTTGAAGATGTGATAGAGGCGGATTTTCGTACATATCTTAAGAGAGCGAAGGAAGCAGGAAGAATATCGTTCGAATCCGAGGAACCTGGAGTCGTATTGGACAAACTGGAACTTTTGGCGGAAGACGGGATCCATCTTCTGAATGCAGGAGCAGTTCTGTTCTGCAATTCTTCCATGAACGATGTTCAGATGGCGAAGTTTGCCACGGATGTGAAAGCAACTTTTACCGACATACGCCGGGTGGATCGCGGGTCGATCATCGGCATGAGTAAGATCTGCGAGCAGTATATCATTGACGCGATGGACTGGAAGGCAGATATCATCGGATTGAAGCGTGTAGAAACTCCGGAGATCCCGGTAGAGGCTGTGCGCGAGGCAATCATCAATTCGTATGGACATCGTCTTTATGACAATAATCAGAGCAACGAGATCGATGTGTTTAAGAACCGGATCGAGATTCATACAACAGGAGGATTCCCTCAGGGACATACGCCTGAGGAGTTTCTGGATGGTAATAAGAAGGCAATCCGTCGAAATAAGCTGATTACCGGTGTGTTGTATTATTCTGATGATATGGAGACATTTGCAACTGGACTTAAGAGGATCAAGGATCTTTGCGACGAAGCCGGATGTAAGGTGGAATTCCGGACTGAAGTGGACGATTTTGTGGTGGTGTTTTATCGGAATTTGCGACTTGAGTGGAATGGTGATGTCAATGGTGCTGACGGTACAATTAAGGGCATGTCAGATAACAATGCGGATAGCATTCGAAATGAACTGAGCAAGAAACAAGATGAAACAAGTTTGAAACAAGTTTTGAAACAAGTTTTGAAACAACAGGATTTCGACAAGCTTCTGCCCATTATTGAGCGCATAGAATTAACCGGTGCAATATCTGTTCGTGATGCAGTTGAGTTAACCGGAAAATCTAGAGCAACGATGTGGAGATACCTTAAATTACTTGTTGATGCCGGTGTAGTTGTTGCGGAAGGAGAAACGAATAATTCGATTTACAAGCTTAAGTCTGAATATTTGTCGTTATCGGATGAAGGCTTATAGAAGCTTTCGACCGGTCTGAAAACGCCCTGAAACCGGTCTGAGAAGGATGACGAGCGTGCAAACCTCCTTATTTCAATGTTTTTTTTGTTTCCCAAAAATTCGATTCCCATCACCTGCTTTTCGCTACGGTCGGCGCAGACCGAGGTCCACCGGACCTCGTGCGCCCCATCACCTGCTTTTCGCAGCAAGCGGTGCGTAAGCGCCTGTGAGTGCGCACCGCACGTAGCGGAAAGAAGCGGAGCCCTCGAACCCGTGGGTTCGGTCTCCGCTTCGCGACGGTCTGTTCACGATCGCTCCGGTAAGCTGTCTTTCACAAACGATCCTGTGATATAATAGAACCAAAAGAATGCGGAAGGGGAAGTGAGCGTGAAGAAATTATCGAAAAAGACCGCCGGATTCACGGATTCGGTGATACGCCGGATGACGAGAATATCAAATCGATACGGTGCCGTGAACCTGTCGCAGGGATTCCCGGATTTCGAGCCACCGAAGGAGATCCTGAAGCGGCTTGCCGAGGTGTCGGGAGAGGATTTCCATCAGTATTCCATTACCTGGGGAGCCCGGAACTTCCGGGAGGCGCTTGCCGAAAAACAGAAGAAGTTCATGGGGATCGATATCGATCCGGAAGAAGAGATCGTCGTCACCTGCGGAAGCACGGAAGCCATGATGGCGGCCATGATGAGCGTGGTGGATCCCGGTGACCGGGTCATCGTCTTTTCCCCTTTTTATGAGAATTACGGCGCGGATACGATCCTTTCGGGCGCGGAGCCGGTCTATGTGCCGCTTGTGCCGCCGGATTTCGGATTTGATCCCGAGGTGCTTGAAGACGCATTTCGAAAGAATGCCAAGGCCCTGATCCTCTGCAATCCGTCCAACCCGAGCGGAAAGGTCTTTACCCGCGATGAACTGCAGACGATCGCGGATCTCGCGATAAAATACGATGCTTACGTGATCACGGACGAGGTCTATGAACATATTGTTTATGAACCCTTTCGGCATGTCTATATTGCCACCCTTCCGGGAATGAGAGAGCGGACAATCTGCTGTTCCTCGCTGTCGAAGACCTATTCCATTACCGGGTGGAGGCTTGGCTATACCATTGCGCCGCCCGCGATCACGGACCGGATCCGGAAGGTCCACGATTTTCTGACGGTCGGGGCCGCGGCACCGCTTCAGGAAGCGGTGATACCGGGACTCAGGTTCGGGGATGAGTATTATGCGGAGCTGAAGGCTGCCTATACCCGGAAAAGAGACCTGTTTCTGAAGGGGCTTGACGGGATCGGGATCAGTCATACCGTTCCGCAGGGGGCGTATTATGTGATGCTGGATATTTCGGAGTACGGCTTCGAAAGTGACCTTGAATTCTGCGAGAAACTGGCGGAAAAAGTCGGGGTGGGCGCCGTGCCGGGTTCCTCTTTTTTCCGGGAGAACATAAACCACCTGATCCGGCTTCATTTTGCAAAGAAGGATGAAACCCTGAAGGAGGCTCTTGACAGACTCTCCGACATCAGGAGAAAGATGAGATGATGGAAGAACCTTTAAAACCGGCAGTAAATGATCCTCTAACCGAAGGAGAAGATCTCTCCTGGACCGAACTTCATACGGAACATATCATAAAAGACGAGTGGATCGATTTCCGGCGGAGTGCCTACCGCTATCCGGACGGGCGTGTCTTTGAGCCCTATTACAGCTACAGCCGGAAGAACTTCGTTGTGGTGGCCGCCACGGATGAGGAGGGCAATTATATCCTGGTCCGTCAGTTCCGGCAGGGGGTTCGCAGGGTAACGACCGAATTTCCGGCGGGCGGGATCGAAAAGCAGGAGCAGCCTTATGAGGCGGCGATCCGGGAACTCAGGGAAGAGACCGGATATGAATCCGATGATTGGACTTTCCTTGCCTCCACTCCGGCCAATGCCACGATCGCGGATAATTACGCCTATCTTTTTTCCGCGAAGAACTGCCGTCCCACCGGCACCGTGAAACTCGATGAAACGGAATACCTCCGAGTGATCAGGCTTTCGGAGGAAGAGTTTCTTAAAAGGGTCCGGGAGGGCGGATTTGAACAGGCGATGCACCTGCTTGCCTATATGCTGAAAAAGGAGAAGGAGAGGGAATGCAAGGATTAAATCCTGATTTAACAAAGAAAAACGAAGAAAATACGGTCATAAAAAACCCCGCATTCCGCGTTGATATGCCGGACGTGGACATTATCCGCAGGGGGGATACCTTTTATATGATCTCCACCACGATGTATTTTATGCCGGGAGCGCCGATCCTCCGGTCGAAGGATCTTAAGAACTGGGAGATCGTATCCTATGTCTTTGACCGGATCTCGGACGGGGACGGCCATACGCTGAGGAACGGCCAAAACGCCTACGGGAAGGCACAGTGGGCTACGAGCCTCACTTATCATAACGGGTGTTATTATGCCTGCTTTGTCTGCCATGACCTCGGTAAAACCTTCATTTATCATTCGGATGACATCGAAAGCTCCTTCTGGGAACGATATGAATTCGACCGGGTCTTTCATGATATGAGCTTCCTCTTCTGGGAGGACAGATCCTATCTTATATACGGAAACGGCGAGATCGGGATCGTGGAGCTTACGGACGATCTGAGTGCCGTTAAGGAAGGCGGAAGGGATGAACTCCTCTTCTCGACCCCGAAAGAAGGGATCGGCCTTCGCTGTGAGGGGGCAAGGGCCCTTGTAAGAAACGGATTCCTGTATCTTTTTTTCATTGAATGGCCGACGGACGGAAACGCAAGACGGCGTGAGGTGTGCTACCGCGCCGGAGGGCCGGAGGGCCCGTTTGAGCGGAAGGTGATCCTTGATGATGATATGGGCTACCGGAACCGCGGGATCGCCCAGGGCTGCCTCATTGATGATGAGGCGGGAAACTGGTACGGAGTCTTCTTTCAGGATCATGATGCGGTGGGGAGGATCCCGTTCGTTATGAAGGTAAGATGGGAAAACGACTGGCCCATGATCGGAGAGGGCGGAAGGGTTCCGAAGGAGTTTTCGGTGCCGCTTCCGGAGATAAAGACCGCTCCGCTCGTTACGGGGGACAGCCTTTCCCATATGGAGAACGTGATCCCGCCGCAGTTTCAGTGGAATCACAATCCGGATCCGGAAGCATGGTCCTTTACCGGACGTCCGGGGTATTTAAGGCTCGGTCCCCTCGGCCTTTCGAAGGACATCCTCGATGCCCGCAATACCCTGACCGTGCGGACGGTGACCCCTTATTCCTCCTTTACGGTGGAAGGTGATTTCTCGGCGCTTCCCGAAGGGGGATATGCCGGGATCTGTGCTCTGATCGAGACCTGGGGAACCTTAGGGATCCGGAAAGACAAAGAAGGCTTCAGCCTGGTCCTTTCCCATTATGACGGGACAAAGAAGGAACTGGAGGCTTCGAAGATCCCCGGCTTTAACCCTGCGTCGTTTTTTATTAAAATAGAATTTAATTTTGCCAATGAATCCGGAGAGGGGGAAGATCTTGCAAGATTCTTCTATTCTGCGGACAAACTACACTTCACGGAGATCGGAAGTCCTCTGAAACTTCGCTTCACCTTGAAGCTTTTCACGGGCTGCCGTCTCGGGATCTTCGCATACTCAACGAATGAAACGGGCGGTATGGCGGAATTTAGAAATCTTGTTTTCGGGGAGGAGCCGGATGGAAAAACTGATTCTTGATTTTCTGAAAAATGATGTGGGAGGTGTCAGCGTTACCGATGAGGAGGGGGAGTTGCTTTATCGCGATGCGAACGCTCCTGCTTTTGACGGTACCCCGGAAGAGAACGGCTGCCCTCCTGCCGGAGACTGCACCGGGCCCGTAAGGTGGGAATACTGGGATATTCTCCGGAAAAAGGTCTATACCGTCTGTACAAGATCCGCGAGCTTCGAAGGCAGGACCGTGCTTCTTCATCAGTTCACCGATGTCAGTGAATATTTGAAGCTCTATTCCGTCACGAATGCCTATACCGCGGATAAGTCCCGCGAGAGTGAAGAAGATGCAATGACCGGGCTTTCCAATAAGGGAAAATACATTCAGATGATGAAGCATACGTTCCCTTCGGCCCAAACCCTTGCGATCTTCAATATGGATGTCAACAATCTGAAGACGATCAATGACGCGAGGGGACATGAGGCCGGAGACATCCTGATCCGGAAAGCGGCCGAGAGTATCAAGAGAGTGCTCAAAGACAACATCTACGGCTTCAGGGTCGGCGGAGATGAATTCGTGATGGTCGCCACCGGGCTTTCGGAAGAGGAGAGCAACGACCTGAAAAAGCGCTGGGAAGCAGCCCTTGAAGACGTGAATGCCGGATTCGAGCCGTCGATCCACTGCGTGATCGCATGCGGGATGGCTTACGGAGAGGGATCGGATGATCCGGAGATCCTCGCGAAGATCGCGGATGGACGGATGTATGAGGACAAAAAGAAAAAGAAGGCACCCGGAGAGGAGATCCGATAGATCTTCCGAAAGAAAACAGGATCGGGGAATAACAAAAAGGAGACGTTTTTAAGGCGTCTCCTTTCATCTGATGTATTGCAGGCCGGCGGGATCAATCCCTGTTCCGGGCGTACAATCTTCTTAAGGTCTCTTCCGCAAGTACCGCGAGGATGAGAAGCCACCAGGGGAAAGCCTTTAAGATCGCGTCGGCTTTGGTTCCGAAGGGCTCCGCGGTGAAGGGAGCGATGTGGGCAACCGGGACATTCGTGCGGTTCAGTTCGAAGGTCTGAACACTTGCGGAATTTGCTTTGCGGGTAATGCTTTCGCCGAAAAGTTCAAAGGCCTGCTCTTCACCTGCCGCTTCAAAGGCTTCGAAGGTGCCGTCTGCCTGAAGGAGAGGGATCATGGGGCTTCTTCTTGCGCCGAGTACGGTAGGAGCGGTAAGAGTGCCGGGAAGGATCACGCTTGCGGAATCCGCGGTGCTTACCGGATTCTGACCGGTTACGGGGGTGCTTTCGGATACTTCCGAAGGAGCGGTTACAGTGATGCTTTCCGAACCGGCTACGGTCTCTTCGGTCTCAACGATGGGGGTAACGGTCGTATCTTCGGAAGTTCCTTCGTTGATGACTTCGGTTGCTTCAGCGAGGGTTGCTATGGGATTAAGGATCATCATGGAAGCAGATAAAGTGATCGAAAGTGCTTTGAGTAAGTTTTTGCTTAAGAGTTCGCTTCTTTTCATTTTTTTGTCATCCTTTTCGGGTGTGTTTGTGTTTTTTTTATCAGGCACTGTTTATATCGGTGTGGTTTTGCCGGGACTCTAGATTATTTTGGGAAAACGGCTGTTTTTTAAATCGGGGCACGAGATTGACAAGGATTCCGGGCGGTCGTATAGTGATAGGGATCATCCGGAAGGGTATATTCGGGAGGAATTTATGGAACGGTTTAAAGCATTTCTTAAAAGAAAGAACATTATCATATCCGCGAAGAAATATGCGGTTGAGACCATGGGTGCCATGGCGCAGGGGCTGTTTGCGACGCTGCTCGTCGGAACGATCTTGAGCACCATCGGCGAGCACACGGGACTTTCCTTCCTCGTGACGGCCGGGACCTACGCGAAAGCGGCCACCGGCGCGGGAATGGCCATCGCCATCGGCTTTTCGCTTGCGGCTCCTCCGCTGGTGCTTTTTTCACTTGCTGTGGTCGGGAGCGCGGCGAATGAACTCGGGGGCGCGGGAGGCCCGCTCGCGGTTCTTGTTATTGCAATTCTTGCCGCCGAATTCGGCAAGGCTGTTTCCAAGGAGACGAAGATCGATATTCTTGTAACGCCCTTTGTGACGATCCTTCTGGGCGTTCTTTTATCCATATGGTGCGCCCCCGGGATCGGCTGGGTGGCCGGAAAGGTCGGCAGCGCGATCATGATGGCAACGGAACTTCAGCCTTTCCTTATGGGAATCCTGGTTTCCGTGCTGGTGGGGATCGCCCTGACGCTTCCCATCAGTTCCGCGGCGATCTGCGCGGCCCTTTCCCTTACGGGACTTGCCGGCGGTGCGGCGGTTGCCGGATGCTGCGCACAGATGGTGGGCTTTGCCGTTCTTTCCTTTAAAGAAAATAAATGGGGAGGACTCGTGGCTCAGGGCCTCGGTACTTCCATGCTTCAGATGGGCAATATCGTACGGAACCCGAAGATCTGGATCCCCGCGATCCTGACTTCCGCGGTGACGGGCCCTCTTGCCACCTGTGTATTCAGACTCCGTATGGACGGAGCGGCTGTCTCTTCCGGGATGGGGACCTGCGGGCTCGTCGGCCCGATCGGGGTCTATACCGGCTGGATACAGGGGATCACGGATGGCGCCCGGGGACCTGTCGGGGCTTTTGACTGGGTGGGACTTGCGCTGATCTGTTTCCTGCTTCCGGGCATACTGACGTGGTTTTTCGGGCTGATCTTACGGAAGATCGGCTGGATCGGGGAGAATGATCTGAAACTCGAACTGTAAAACTTTTCTGCCGGCTCTTTTTTGCTTGCATATTTCGTGATATTTTGGGAAAATGGAAATAATGTAACAGTTTCGGAAACGGAGCGGATCAATCGGCTATGAGACCGGATAAGAGAGGTTTCGATATTATCATCATCGCATGCCTCAGTGCGTGCATTCTTTTTACCGTATGCGTTTATGCCTACGGTCAGTTCATCGTGCATAACGATTCCCTTTACGACAACGAAGCCCAGCCTTTCGACGCGGTCTGGACCTATACGGAACCGACCCATGTGAATACCATGTACCGGGCTCCGGACCGGATCGATGTAAAAGGCGTGACGGAGATCCGCCTTAATATGAAGCTTCCCACCGAGATCTCGGACGGAAACTGTCTTTTCCTGCTGACGGCCAAGGATATGGATGCCTATATCGACGGGGAACTGAGGAACAGTTACAGGCTGAGCAAATCCGTTTTCGGACGGAATGTCAAGGGTATGTGGGTTCCCATCACCCTGAGGAGGACCGATGTCCAGAAACGGCTTACCGTGGTTTATCCGGATAACGAGGATGACGTTCTGTATCTCGGGGAGGTCTTCATCGGAAACCGTCTCGGATTTGCCATGATGCTGATCAATGACAATGCGTTTCTCCTGATCCTGGCATTTACGATCATCATATTCAGTGTGGTCATTTCGATCGCCTGCTTTATCTATCGCGTCCGGGAAATGCGCGTATTTCCGCTCTGGTTCCTGAGCCTCGGTATTCTGTTCGCCGCGGTCTGGCTCATTATGGATAATTACACCTATCCTCTGATCTTCGGAAACTATTTTGTGGACGGAATAACCGGGTATCTTGTTCTGATGCTGCTTCCGTTCCCGTTCGCGGCCTATATCTGTATCCTGCTGGAAAACAGATACCGGACGCTGTTTGACATCCTGAGAGTTCTGATCACGGCCGACTTTGTGACACTGACGGTCCTTCATTTTCTCGGGATCGCCGACTTCAGGGATACGAGACCGGTAAGCAGCGTTGTTCTGGTGCTTGTTGCCCTGTACTGCCTGATCGTACTTATCTATGATACATTTCATGAAAAGCACAGGGAGAACCTGTTCATCACCATAGGATTCATACTGTTTGTGATCCTTTCCGCTCTGGAAACGGTGCATATCCATCTGCCGGCTCATACCAACGACGGTATCTTTGTGGCTCTGGCGATGCTGATCCTGCTGATCGTGGCGGTGACACAGGAGGTGGTAAGAATCAGCAATCTGCGCGCCAAATCCCTGGAAGCGCAGAGCGCAAATCAGGCAAAGACCACCTTCCTTGCGAATATGAGTCACGAGATCCGGACCCCGATCCACGCGATCCTCGGTATGGACGAGCTGATCCTGCGTGAGGACACGGATCCGAAGGTAAGAGAATATGCCCTGAACATAAGAAGCGCCGGGAACGCGCTGGTCGACATCATCAGTGATGTACTTGATTTTTCCAAGATCGAGCAGGGGCGGATGGACATCATCAACGCGGAGTACGAAAGCAGGCTCCTTATCAGCAGCATCATCACGATGATCAGCGTGAAATCCGATGAGAAAGGCCTTGGATTCGTGAAGGATATCGCTCCGGATCTGCCTTCCCGGATGATCGGTGATGAGAAAAGGCTGAGGGAGATTCTGATCAATCTTCTCAACAATGCCGTGAAATACACATCGAAGGGCAGCATTACCCTGGAAGTCAGCCACGAGAAGAAGGATGATAATCATACGATGCTGTGCATTACCGTAAAGGATACGGGTATCGGCATCAGGGAAGAAGACAGGGATAAACTCTTCAAGAGATTTGAACGGCTTGATTATGCCAAGACACAGTCCATTGAAGGATCGGGCCTCGGACTTGCCATCAGCGCGAATCTGATCAAACTGATGGAGGGAACGATCGAATGCGAGAGCGTCTACGGGAAAGGAACCGAATTTATCGTAAGGATCCCGCAGATGATCACGGACCCGACTCCCATCGGAAATATGAGCAGCTATCGCCCGCTGAAGGGAAAAGAGTCGAAGGAGAATTCCTCCTCCGGAGATCTTGGCGGGATCCGGGTGCTCGTTGTGGATGATAATGATATGAACCTTAAGGTGGCGAACGGAATGCTGGCGCTTCTTAAGGCGAAGCCGACGATGGCAAGGAGCGGGCAGGAAATGCTGGATCTTCTTACCAAAGAGGAATTCGATGTCGTGCTTCTCGATCATATGATGCCCGGAATGGACGGAATCGAGGCTTATGAGAAATCTCTTACGCTGGAAGGAAATCTCAATCCGGACATTCCCTATATCGCGCTGACCGCAAATGCCATCGCGGGAGCGAAAGACATATATCTCGAACACGGATTTACCGATTATCTCAGCAAACCGATGAAGGTTGTTGATCTTGAAACCATAATCAGAGCACATATTCCGCCGGACCGGCAGGAGCCGGCGGCTGAAAGATAAGGAGTTGAAAGAATATGATCATTGTATTAAAACCGAATCCCGATAAGCAGCAGTATGAGCAGTTTACGAAGTATCTTACGGAAAACCTCGGGCTTACGCTTCATTACAGTCAGGGTGAGTCCTCGACGATCCTGGGCCTCATCGGTGATACTTCCAAGGTGGACATCGATCTGATCTCGGCCATGGAGATGGTGGAATCCGTGACCCGGATCCAGGAGCCCTATAAGGCGGCCAACCGGAAATTCCATCCGCAGGATTCTGTGGTAAAGATCGGCGACACCGGAGTGAAATTCGGCGGCGGGCATTTCGCTGTCGTGGCCGGTCCCTGCTCGGTCGAGACCGAGGAGCAGATCATCATATGTGCGAATGCGGTGAAAAAGGCCGGCGCGGATATGCTCCGCGGGGGTGCCTTCAAGCCCCGCACCTCGCCCTATGCTTTTCAGGGACTCGGAAAAAGCGGCATCGAACTGCTGCTCCTTGCAAAGAAGGAAACGGGACTTCCGATCGTAACGGAGGTCATGGACATTTCCCAGCTTGAACTTTTTGATGATGTGGACCTGATCCAGGTCGGGGCCAGAAACATGCAGAACTTCAACTTGCTGAAGGAACTCGGTACGATCAACAAACCGATCCTTTTAAAGAGGGGACTCGCGAATACGATCCAGGAATGGCTTATGAGCGCGGAATACATTATGGCCGGCGGAAACGAGAACGTGATCCTCTGTGAACGCGGAATAAGGACCTTTGAGACCGCGACGAGAAATACCCTCGATATTTCCGCGATCCCCGTACTGAGGGAGAAGACACATCTTCCCGTGGTGATCGATCCGTCGCACGCCACCGGCTATTCAAAGTATGTGGAGCCGATGTGCTATGCGGCAACGGCAGCAGGCGCGGACGGGCTGATCATCGAGGTGCATAACAAGCCTTCGGCAGCCTGGTCGGACGGACAGCAGTCCCTTACCCCGGAAGCCTTTACCAGAGTGAACGCGAATGTAAGGGAATTCCGGAAAGTGGCGGAGAGAATATGACCACAGCGGGGGTGATCGGCTGGGGCCTGATCGGCGGTTCCATGGCAAAGGCGATCAAAAAAGCCGGTCACACCGTATACGGATATAATAGAACAACGAGTGTTATTGGAAGGGCGCTCTCCGAAGGGGTGGCGGATGCTTATCTCACGAAGGAGAACGCCGCCGACTGTGATTTCCTGATCGTGGCGCTGATGCCGGATGTCACGGTTTCCCTGATCCGGCAATTCGCTCCGTATCTCAAAAAAGGCTGCATCGTGGTGGACTGCACAGGCATAAAAAGCGCGATCAACATTGCTCTTTCCGGGGAACTTGCCCGGCAGGGGCTCTTTTTTGTGGGCGGACATCCGATGGCAGGCAAGGAAGTGGCGGGATATGAGAATTCGGAGGCGGAACTGTTTGCGAATGCTTCCATGATCCTCTGCCGCGACGGATTCACGGATGAAGAGGCCTATGGAAAGGCAGAAGCTTTTTTCCGGGGGATCGGCTTCCCGAGGATTAAAGAGACGACTCCCGAAGAGCACGACCGGGTGATCGCCTATACTTCCCAGATGGCGCATGTGGTGTCGAACGCCTATATCAAAAACAGCGTTCTTCCGGAGCGGTACGGCTTTTCCGCCGGAAGCTTCAAGGATCTTACCAGAGTCGCGAAGCTGGATGAGAATATGTGGACGGATCTTTTCTTTGCCAACCGGGAAGCGCTGCTCTCAAGGATCGAAGAATTCATGGGGCATATGGAGGAATACCGGAAGGCGCTTTCCGAAAGGGACGAAGACCGCATGAGGGAGCTTCTGAGGGAAGGACGGATCCTGAAGGAAAATGATGAAGAAAACGAGAAGGCTGCCTTTGAAAAAATGAGTGGCAGTTGAAAGGGAGCCGGAATGGATATCACCGTAGCTTCGCATCAAATAAAGAATGCCCGGCTGGAAGCGATCTCTTCCAAATCCTTCGTTCACCGGGAACTGATCGCGGCGGCTCTTTCGGGAGGAAAGTGGCTTGTCGGGACCAACATCTTCTCGGAGGATATGAAGGCCACCGCGGAATGCCTGAGAGCGATGGGGGCAAAGATCCTGACCAATGCGGAGGGGTTCCTTGTGGACGCGCCCGTAAAGGAAGGAAAGAGCGTTACCCTGAACTGTAAGGAAAGCGGCTCCACGGCAAGATTTCTCCTGCCGGTGGCCGCCTGTCTTTATGATGAGGTATCTCTTACGGGAGAGGGGAGACTTCCAGAGCGCCCCTTCGGTCCGCTGTGTGAAGCATTGCGGGATAAGGGGGTGGAGGTATCCGGCGATCATCTGCCGATCCAAACCCGCGGAAAACTTACGGCCGGAGAATACCGCCTTCCCGGAAACGTTTCCTCACAGTATGTGACCGGATTGCTGCTTGCCCTCCCGCTTCTTAAAGGACCGTCCGGGCTTCTTCTTACGACGGAGCTTTCCTCGAAGGAATATGTGGATATTACACTGAGGGTCCTTTCGGATCACGGGGTACGGATCGGACAGGAAAAGGACCGTTATCTCATTCCCGGAAACGGGTATTCGGGGGGATCTTTCAATGATACGGGGGATAAAGACCGTGCTTTCGGCGGAATAGCGGGAGAAGAGGACAGGATCTTTCGTGCCGCGGAAGGAGACTGGTCAAACGGCGGTTATCTGCTTTGCATGGGTGCCATTAAGGGAGAGATCACCCTTGAGGGGCTTTCAGCCGGCTCGGTTCAGGGAGACCGGGCGGTGCTCCGGGTCCTTGAAGACTTCGGCGCTGCGGTGAGGACCGGCCCGGAGACCTCAGTTAAAGCCGGAGAACTTCACGGGATCGATCTTGACGCGGAAAACATTCCGGATCTTGTACCTGCCCTTGCGGTGGTGGCGGCTTTTGCGGAAGGGAACACCGTCTTTCGGAATGTGGGGCGCCTCAGGATCAAGGAAAGCGACCGGATTGAGCAGACAGGGAAGCTCCTTTGGGCCCTCGGGGTGAGGACAAAGGTCAGTGGTGAGGGAAACGGCACATCTCTTACCGTTTTCGGCGAAGGCGGGAAACTCAGGACAACGCAGGGGGAAGTCACGGTCGATTCCGGAAACGATCACAGGATTGCGATGGCGGCGGCGATCGCGGCTTTCGGGAGCAGTCTCCGGATCAGGATCCGGGGCGCGGAGGCAGTCAACAAGTCATATCCCGGGTTCTTTTCAATGTGCCGGGATGTGCTTGGCATGGAGATCAGGGAGGTGATCTGATGTCATTTACAATAGGGGAAAAGATCAGAGTTACGGTATTCGGCCAGTCCCACGCGGACGCGGTGGGGGTCGTGATCGACGGACTTCCGGCCGGAGAAGAGATCGATACGGACAGGATCAATTCCTTTCTCAAAAGAAGAGCCGGAGGGCAGGCCTCCTATACCACCGCCCGGAAAGAGAGCGATGAACCGCGCATTCTTGCGGGACTGTCCGGCGGAAGGCTCTGCGGAGCCCCGCTTACGGCGGTGTTTGAAAACGCGAACAAAAGACCCGCGGATTACGGGAATCTGAGATCGATCCCGCGGCCCTCCCATGCGGATTATACGGCTTTCCTGAAATACAACGGAAAGGCGGACATGAGCGGCGGCGGACATTTTTCCGCCAGGCTCACGCTCCCCATGTGCTTTGCGGGCGCCGTGATGATACAGCTCCTTGAGAGAAGGGGGATCGACATCGGCGCGCATATCCTGAGGATCGGGGAAGAAAGCGATCGTTCCTATGACCCGGTATCGAATCTCCCCGAAAAGAATGCGGAAGGTTCCGTTCCGGTGCTTGATCCGGAAGCGGGGAAACGTATGACGGCACTGATGGAGAAGACGGCTTCGGAAGGGGATTCCGTGGGCGGGATCGTGGAATGTAAGGTTACGGGCTTTCCCGCGGGGATCGGGGATCCGATCTATGACAGCCTGGAAAGCCGCATTTCCCACGGGATCTTCGGGATTCCCGCGGTAAAGGGCATCGAATTCGGCATCGGATTCCTGGCGGCCCAAAGCCTGGGGAGCAGGATCAACGACAGCTTTGTGATCCGTGAAGGAAAGGTTCTGTGCGAAACCAACAACTCGGGCGGAATCCAGGGAGGGATCTCGAACGGGATGCCGATCCTTTTCAGGACCGCTTTCAAGCCGACGCCTTCGATCTATAAGGAACAGCGGTCCGTGGACCTTGAGACGATGAAGGAGGTGCCTTTAAAGATAGAGGGGCGCCACGACTCCTGCATTGTTCCCCGGGCGGTACCCTGCGTGGAGGCGATGTGCGCGATCATTCTTTATGACGAACTGATGAAGAACGGATGAAAAGGCTCCTGAATACCCGGGAAACAGACGGAAGCGGATGAACATGAAATACGGACTGATCGGATAGAAGCGGATGGATATGAAATACGGACTGATCGGTGAGAAACTGGGACACAGCTTCTCCCGGACCATACATGAAAGGCTGGAAAACCCGGAATACGGTATTCTTGAGATCCCGAAGAACGGGATCGAAGGATACCTTGCCGAAGCGCCCTTTTCCGGGATCAATGTAACGATCCCGTACAAGGAGACCGCCATGGGATACTGCGTTCCCTCCGATACCGCGAAGGCCATCGGCTGTGTGAACACCCTGGTGAAAAAACCGGAGGGGATCTTCGGCTATAACACAGATACTCTCGGCTTCGCCTATATGGTCAGAAAGAGTAAAATCAGCCTTAAAGGCCGCGACTTATACATACTCGGAAGCGGGGGCACTTCGAAAACGGCCTGCTATACGG
>JAILLW010000102.1 GCA_024692955.1 Lachnospiraceae bacterium
GTCGCAGCCGAGGCGAACACGGAATTATTCTATGGTTCGGATGAAGATGTACAGGGAAAGACCGTAACGGTTACGTTTACCGCGAACGAAGAGGAACACAGCCTGCAGCTTTGGGTTTCCCCGCCGCTTGACACCGGATCCTTCGGATTTGAAGACGGAGCACTCGAGAATGACGGACTTCATCTGGTGCCCGGAACACAGAAGACCTTTGAGGTAGCTGTGCCCGAATGGTGCGGGAACGCAGGCTACAAAGTGGAGCCTGTCTGGGGTAAAGATGAGGATATCAGAGATTATGTCTATTTCAGAAGGGAAGCGAAGCCGAAAGAACCGGCAGAGGGAGAAGAAGGTAACGGGGCGGAATACGACAATCGGTCACTTTTGACCGTCGGCCTCCTTCGGAAAAAGGGAATCGGAAGCGAACTTGCCGCTTACCCTGCGAAACTGTTGTTTAAGGACATCCGGACCGACATGACGGTAAACGAGGTAAATATCTATGCGGATATGATCACCTCCGAGGACTTTTCAGACCTTCCGTTGGACGAGGTCGTAAGTTCGGACTATAATTCCATCTCCCTGTATCTTGGCGACGTAGCTGATGTACCGGAAGGACAGGGTTTCTGGTATGACATTACGGCATGGGCAGATGAGACCGATTATGAGCCGCTCCTTAAGGGCAAAGAGATCCTCGTACCGGCGCCGGCCAATCAATCCGTAGTAATCCGGCTTTCGGATACACCGAATGTCTATCGGACCGAGGAACTGAGTTATACGTTAGGTGTACGGCTGGTACAGATCGCGGACGGGGAGGAAAAGAGTTTCCTGAATGCTGCTGAGGCTGACAAGGGTGGATATCTGACGCATAGCGGATATTTGGAATCTCCAAAGCAGATGACGGTAAATATAAAACTGAAGGATGCGGAAGCGATCGAGGAAGAAGAAGCAACGCTTCAGACAAATACCTATGCGACAAAACTGACGCTTACCAAAACGAATGCGGCAAAAAAACAGTATAAGAAGATCTACACCGGGATGGAGCCGTTTGATTATGTGAAGGTAGGCTATATCGCGGATAAGAAAAAGCAGGCGTCGGTTAAGGAACTCGATCATGTGGACCTTTGCCATGCGAAGGGAGGGGAGGTTGCGAAATCTACTCTTTCAGACGACAGAGCGATCATGGTCATACAGGATGAAAACGGCGATGATGCCTGGATCCGGATCGATCCTTCCGCAATTCCTGCCGGTAAATATGACCTTGTCGCGTATGCGAAGGAATTAAACGGTATGGAAGTTAAAGCGAAGACCTCCGTCACGATCCTGCAGGGGATAGAGTCGCTTAAGGTGACCACGCCCTCCGATACGATCTACAAGGCACCGAAGAAGGCGGCGAGTCTGACCGCGACGGCAGTTTACGATCCGGTAAAGCCGGCCGTGAAGAAGGTAAAATGGTATCTCGTCAATCCGGATTACGACCCGGCATCCGGGATACCCGGCGAAGAAGATCTCTTTACGGAACTCGGCAAAAAAGAGATCTCCGTAAAGAACGGCAAGGTTACGATCGCGAAGGGTGTGAAGATTACCGAAGACCTCGAATTTGCGATCGCGGCGGTACCCGCGGATTATGCGCATTCCGACAGAAATAACGGAATAGCCGTAAGCCGCGCGATCCGGATCACGAATAAGACCAGCAAACCCGCACACATCTATATAGGAAGCGAAAACAGTTATACCGAGATCACGCAGGGAGCGAAGTATCTTGCTGCCGAACTCGACGGAAGCACTTTCGGATCAGCGAAATCAAGCTTTCTCGGGAGCAATGTGATCCTTGTGACCGATGAGGATGATGTCCGGATGGAGAATGTGACCCTGAAGGCAGACGGACTCACTTTCAAGAACGGTCTTCTGCGCTGCACAAAGGAGACAAAGAAGGCGTCTCTTGAAGCAGTCACTACGGACGGGTCGAAAGGATCCTTCAAGGTGAACTTCAGTGTGGTAAGCGACACCAGTCCGACGCTTTCCCTCTATACCTGCGAGGCGGGCACCGATTTTGAGGACTTCTATATGCACGTTCTGGCACAATCGATGCATATGGGCTTCTATACATCCAACGCTCCGAAGAAACTGACAATTACCGACGGAAAAGCCGTAAATGATACGATGGACTCGCTCTATTTCAGGGTAGTGGGTGCAAATTCGTCGATGGTATCGCACAGCCTGAAGATCAAGGGCGGAAAGATCGCGAATCCGAAAGAGATTTCGGTAAAGATCGGCAGCTATTACGAGATCGTACCCACCGCACGGGAGACGGTACTTACCTTTACCGAAAAGTCGACCGGCAAAAAGACGGTGATCACCGTGACGAACCCGAAGATCTCAACAGCGAAGAAAGCCACACTGAAGCTGAAAGCATCCAACTTCTACGACGGTGTAAACGGCAAAGCGAAGGATAATAAGGGTAAGGTCTTTTCGGATCTGTTCTTTGCCTCCAGGGAAGAATACGAGAATGCCGGCAGCTATAACAAAGTGACCTATACCGTTATGAAGGGCAAGAAGCCGCTTCCGGCCAAAACCACCGTAGCGATCAGGATCACGAAGGATGCCGGGAATGACAGTTCGGGATCTCCATCATACCCGAAAAGTCTCATCGAGTACGGACTCGCTTCGCTTTCGAAGGATGAGAACGGGAACTATATCGCGGTGCTGGATGAGACAGGAAGCTTTTCCATTGACTATATGGCGAACTTCGATGGATGTATGGCTCTTCCGGAAGGAAAGTATGCCTTTACCGTTACGCCGCTTGATGACGAAGGCTATGCGAGCGCAAAGCCCGTGACCGTGAATGTTACCTCATCTCCCGCTCCGAAGGCAAAGGCTGCTTTGAAGACCGCGAAGTTTGCAAAGTTCGGTGAAAAGCAGTATCTGGAATTCGGGAAGCTGGAAAACGTGATCTTTAAAGAAGGAGCTGCGGGAGGACAGGCAGAATTCGGTTCTGAGCCTGACCTCCTCGGCCTTAACACAAAGGGCAGGATCAATAACTTCGCGAACTGCTTCGAACTTGGCAGTGACGAAGAAGGAACCTTCCTCAGGCTGAAGCGGGATCTTACCGCTGCCGACGGTTATACCGGAAAGAAAGGGAAAGAGAGTATCACCGGTTATGTCGGATACACTTACAGACAGCTGAACGGCGATTGGGATGTCGGTTATCTGAAGGTGACGGTTCAGGGTGCAAAGACCGACAGGTAGCTGCCGGATGCGTGACCGATCTCACGCAGAAAAATATTTGTAAAGGAAGTTAAGACCAATGAAAAAGAGACTGGCCGCAATTATACTGACAGCGATTCTTGCGGTATCCTCATTACAACTGCCCGGCTTCGGCCGGGTAGTTGCCGTGGCGGAAACAAATGAGATCGAAGAGGAATATCCGGAAGCGGAAGACACTGCGGATGCACCGGAAGCGAAAAACCTGACAGGCGTGTCAGAAGCCACCGCTTCCGAAAACAACACTGATGCGGGAGAGATAATTGAGGATTTCTCCGACGAAGCACTCTCTACCGCGTATGACGGCATAACGCTTGACGGGGGCGGAGGAACCTTTGAAGACGGGAGAGAAAGGATCGAACTTGACTCGTCGGCCTGTGAATATCCGGAGAGAATCCTCAAATATATACCCGAGAGGGAAGGCTTTGTCCTGCGGGGTTGGAAGGAGGATGGCGGCAATTCGATCGCTTCTTATAACCAGTCGAAAGCAAAGATCGTTCTGAACGGAAACATCCAAAAGATCAAACCGGGGACCACGCTCTATCCTGTCTGGAAAAAGACCCATACGCTGACCGTCATTCTCGATGAGGATGAGGACCTTTCAAACGGCGGCGGTTTCGCGGTCGTTGACGGAGAGCGGGTAACATGTGTTTATGCGCACATCCCGGACGGAGAGGGACTCAATCATTCCGATAATCCCTCCGTTCTTCAAAGATCCTACAGTCATACGAATTACTGCTGCAGCCGTTTCGGATACTGCGCGGAAGCTCAGGGCACTTCCGACAGTGTTCCCGAAACGAATATCACGCCGGACGAAAACGGGTACACCGGATCCTTTTCCACGCGGTCCTATTATAATGATGCCGTGCTCTATGCGGTATTCCGGGACGACAGTTATACGATCACGCTTCATGATGACGCGGGATATTTTGAATATGACTCCGATGAGGAATGGGAAAAGGGAAAGTACCATACGCTGATCCGCCGCATAGACGGCAATTCCGATTATGAATGGACCACGACGCTCCTTGGCCTCTGCCATAATGACGATCTGTCTTTGGGGTGCCGTTTGTATTATGACGCGGCGAAGGAACATCCGGTGACGGAAGAAAAGATCGATCTGGGCGATCTGGATGATGCCGGAGAACTCGATGAGCATGACAATCTGGATCTCTATGTAAAATGGGGCGATGAAGACTCCGTGCTCATCACCTTTGATCCGAACGGGGGTGTCTTCGTTGATAACGGAGATGATCCGGAAGACGGGGTATATACCGTCTCTTCCGACCCGCTTGTCATGGCACAGCTTGAAGACAATTACTTTACGAAAAAGCCGGTCTTTATGAACGATCCGAGAAAGACCTTCACCGGATGGTACAGCGACCCAAAGTGTGAAAACCTTGTCAGCGAATATCCTGAGATCTACCTCGGAAAGCTGCGTGATGACAGCATCTTAGTGAGCACCACCTTATATGCCGGCTGGACGCTAAGCAGGACTCTGATCACTTTCCGGGCGTCGGACGGATGCACGCTGAGCGGCCGGGATGAACTCACGGGAGAGCCCGTAAGTGGCCGGACGGAAATGCAATATACCGTCGGAAAGGATGAAGGGGAACGAAGACTCTGGGACGGCCCGACGGTGGAATACGAAGACCCGCATAAAGAGTTCGGTGCCTGGGAGATCGGCGGGAAAAGGATTGAAAGCGCCGATTTTTATGAAACGGAGTTTAAAAAGGACACGGTGGTCACGGTCGCGAAGCCGAACACCGTGGTCAGGATCCGGGTGGATTTTGGAGAAGAGACGGCATCTTACGGCGGAGAGAGCGTTGCTTCCTTTGAAGATACCTGCGTCAAAAACGAAGAGCGGGATCCCTACAGCTATCTCGGCGGATATACCGAAAACGCGGACGGGACAAAGTACATCGAAGGATTCTATTATGACAGCGCTTTTCGCCGGAGAATCAGCGACGAAGCCATGTATCGTTATGTGAAAATGACGGCGGATGTCACCTATTATGCCAGATGGGAAGACTACTGCGTCGTTACCTTCGATCCTGGCCCCGGGAAGATCCGAGGCTGTTCGACGATCACGAAGAAGCTGAAAAAAGGAGAGATACTTGACTACTGTCCGGAAGGGATTCCTCAGGATAGAGCAAACAGAAAAGAGTTTACCGGCTGGTATACGGACGAAGAATGCAAAAACCGGATCAGTACCGGTGAGATCAAAGCGCTGACGGTCAATGAAAGCATGACGATCCATGCTGGATACCGGGATCTTGTCTGGATCACCTTCCATCGGAACAACAGCTCTGTCGCCGCCGATATTGACGCCTGGGTGGGCTGGGGAGATGCGGTGCAAAGAACGATCGCGGTCCGAAAGGGAGATACCCTCGGCGGCTATGAGCTTCCCGGATGCAGATGTCCCGGAGAAAACATCCTGTCGAGTGCAAAGGATCCCTTTGAATACGAGGTCTTCACGGGCTGGTATAAGGACCCGGATCTGAACGACCCCCTTGATCCGGATCATTTTATCGCGGAGACGGATACCGACTTTTATGCCGGCTGGAGTGACGAGGGCTATCATACCGTAACCTTTGTGAATACGCATCCGGAGATCGGTGCTGTGTATGCGGGCAGCGATTATTTCGGAAGCGGCATTGAATGGACCAAGGTGATGATCCCGGACGGAACACCATACCGGCTGGACGGGCTTATGACAGGACAGACGTTTGCTTTTCCGCGGATCGAACTGCGTGAAGAGGAAACATCCGCCATCCTTCCGACCGGCGAATGGGCCGAGAATGCGGACGGTACCGGGAAAAGATGGTATCTCGACGGCAAAAAAGGACACTTTACCGATGAAGACGGAAGGCGCCATTCCTTCAATACCGACGGCTTTATTCCGGATTCCGATATGATGCTTTATTCGGTATGGGATGAGCCTGTGACCGTGACGCTTCATATGAACGGCAAAGATCCGCACCTTGATGACGGGGATCGCGTACTTGACGGCACATTCGTTTATCATAAGGCGGACAACAATTTCACCGGAACATTCCGGAAGGGGATCACCTATTCCGAACTTAACCTGTGGGATCCCGGGCAGGGACTTCGGGATGATAACGAGGAAGCCTATTGGGGATACCGGGATAAAAAGTGTACAGACAGGTTTCTTCCGGGTGACATTCTGAACGAAGATACCGTGATCTATTCTTATTGGGCTTCCCCCGAAGAAGTTACCCTGATGATCCTTCCGGGAGAAGGAGCCTTTCATGGCGAGGGAATTTCGGCCCGCGGATACCCGGAATCAAGGAAGTACTGGCTGAAGCAGCCGTTTAAGGGACAGGTTTTCCGGGAGAAGTTCGAGATACCGACCGTTGAGGATGAACGGAGGGTATTCTACGGTCTTTACGGCATTATCCGGGACATGGATAAGGGTACGGCTTCGCCCGATATGAGCAAGCCCTGTAAGCTGGCTGTCTATGAGGACGGTGAATGGTATCTGGAAGCGGACGGCAGTGCCGGGGATAAGGATCCGGCCGCGCCTGCGAATTTTGAGTGCATCGCGGTATTCGCGCAGGCAAATCTCGTGACGGTCAGAGCAGGGGAGTATACGGAAACGAAGAAGATCGCAGTCGGAAGGGAGATCAATCTCTCCGACTATGATGACAGGACGGGAGCTTCCGTCGGGAGTTATCCGCTTGGCTGGTATTATCGGGATGAGGACGGAAAGGAAAAACGGCTTTCCGTGACGCTCTCCGGCACCGGAAAGGTACTTTATAAGCCGGTTGGCGACATTGAGATCTATTACAAATGGGGAGTGGGTCCCGCAGATCGGGCGGAGCTTTCGGTCGATGTATCGGGGAATGACGGGATGACTTTAAAGATCGGTGAAAAGCGCCGGCTTTCGGCGGATATTACGCCGGACGATACCGGTGCGGAAGTCACCTGGGTTCTTTCGACATTTACCTGCGGAAGCAGCAACAAGAGCGGAGAATGTCCCGTGATCCTTAAAAATGACGGAACCGTCACCGGAAAGGCAGAAGGGTCTGCCGTGGTATACGCGGTGGCGGACGGGATAAGGAGCGATGAAGTGACGGTGACGGTCACGGATACCGCGGCCGGACGATCTCTTTCACTCCTCGTTAACAATGAAGCGGCTTCGGAGACCCCTTACGAGATTCTGAAAGGGGATAAACTGAAGATCACCGCGGAGATCATACCTGAGTGGCTGGATACGGAGCTCGTCTGGACAAGCTCCGATCCGGAGCTCCTGAATGTAACCGGCAGCGCTTCCGTGGCTTATGCGACGGGCGGTGCGAAGGCGGGCGAGGCGGTAGTGACTGCAAAAACACGGGACGGGAAGAACTCCGCATCCGTGAAGGTTAAGGTCGGTGTACCGGTAGCCTTTGACAAACATGAACTGATCCTTTCCGCCATGGAGGGTGAGTCCGCGGCGGTGAACGCCGCCGTGATGAGTGCTTACGCTTCCGATGTGGAGTATACGCTGACACTGAAGAACGGGGATCCGGCGGATGCGCTCATGCATATGGCAGTAAAGGAGGGCGGAGAGATCGAACTTACGCCGGTAAGCTTCGATCTTGAGCAGAGCTGTGACCTGATCCTGAAAGGCCGGGTGTCGACAGGCGGCAAGACCTATGAAGACGAATGCACGATCCGGCTCAGCGCGGTACAGGGGACGAAGGCTCCGTATTGTGCACCCTATGCGGCACCCGGTGATGAGCGCATCGTGGAAAAGGGTCAGAGAGTGACCCTGCACTCGGATACGGCGGGAGCGAAGATCTGGTATTCCGTAAACGGCGGGGACTACAGCGTTTACAGCGAGGCGCTCGTCATTACGGAAGATACCGTACTTTCCGCCTACGCGAAGAGCGGGGCTTTAAGGAAGAGCGAAACGGTATCCTTTACATTCCGTCTGTCCGGGGACTGGGGAGAGATCCCGGAGGCGGTACGGTCGGATATTTATGACAGTGATGTCAGTCTTGTACCGGAAGAACTCTGGTATGTAATCCGGTCCGAAGAGACTGAAAAATACGTACGGATCGACGAAGATACGGAGCACAGCGGAAAGAACGCGAAGAACGCGAAACTGACAGGACTCTCCTTTGCCTATACCGGTTCGAAGATCACATTGAATGAAAGGCTTCGGGTCTTTTACGGAAAGAGCAGACTGATCGAAGGAAGGGATTATACGGTATCTTATGCGAATAATCTGAAGGCCGCGGCGGAGAGCTCTTCCAAGGCCCCCTGTTTAACCGTGAAGGGAAAGGGCAATTACGCAAAGACGATCAGCTTCAGGTTCGGTATCAAAGAAGCGGAACTTGAAGAGACGGTGATCGATTCCGAAAAGGTCGTTGCCGTAAAGAGCGGAAGCAGGCTGACTTCGGTTTCGCCGACGATATCCTACCGCGGGAAAAAGCTTTCCGCAAAGAAGGATTATGCACTGAATTATTACAAAGGCACCGTGGATGAGGAACACCTTATTTCCGCGGCGGTTTTGAAAAACCTGAAGCCGGCAGCGGGAGAGACCTATTTTGTTGAGATCGCGGACCGTGCAGGTGGGAATTTTGCGGGTTCGCCGAAGACGGAAACGGTCGAAGTAAAAGTCTATGATCCCGGAAAGAAAGTGTATGTTCCGGCGTCCGGACTGAAAGCCCTGAACGCATCCGGCAAGGCGGTGAAGATCCCTTATGATCCGGACGCGGAGCCTTATACCGCGGATGTGCTCTTTGACAACAGGGATGGCAGGGAGCCTGTCATTACGGTCTTTTCCGGAAAGACCGTTCTCACCTATCAAAGGGATTACACGGCGGAGCTTTCGGACACTGCTCCGGGCTCACAGCACGATACGGGGAAATACCGCTTCGTGATCCATGGTGTTGCAAAGAATGAAGAGGAGCTTTCGGAGGGAGAAGTGATCGTCATCGGCAATAAGACCGCATCCTACGAGATCACGGGGATCCCGGCTTCGAAGGTAAAGGCCGCGGGGCTTTCAAAGACCGCGGAATATTCCGATTCCCCGATCTCCTTTGCAGACCTTTATGACAAAAAGGAGAGCGCGCTTAAAAAGCAGAACGCGCAGGCTTTATCCCTCGGAAGGGAAGCATGGGACGGGATCACGCTCTATACAACGGAAAAGGAGGTCATAAAGGGCAAAAAGGTCTCCGTATACCGGAAGATCGATGAGAGCCATTATGATGTGAGCATGGAAAACACCGGGGCGGTCGGAAAGTTCAATGTGGAATTCCGCCTTAAAAACGGTTACGCAGGAACCGTGAAAAAGACCGTCACCATAAAGCCCTATGATCTGAAAAACGATACGAAGGAAAAGCTTACGGTCACGGTCGGCGATACGCATGTCTTTTATTCCAAAGCAGGAGCAAGGTGCGATGATGTAACCGTGAAGTTCGATGAGCGGGTACTTCGCGAAGGCGTGGATTATACGCTTTCCTACAAGAATAACGCGAAGGCTGCGTCTAAGGACGCCGCTAAAGCGCCGACCCTGATCGTAAAGGGGAAGGGGAATTTTGCAGGGAGCAATGCCGGGACGAAGTTCGATATCGAAAAGGCACCGGTAAGCAATATCACGGTCGCCGTAAATGATGTGAAGTACAATGCGAAAGGAAAGAAAGGGTACTTCCTTCCGGCTCCGAAATTTACGGAAGGCGGGAAGAAGATCGCGCTCGGAAAGAACAAGGATCTGAACGCGCTTTCAAAGGCGGACTATACGTATCATTATGTCGGGACCGCTGAAATGGCGGACGGCACGAAACGGGAAAACGAAAGCGAGGTCCTGCCCGCGGATAAACCGCTCCCGGGTACCGTGATCCGGCTGGATGTCACCGTATCCTGCGGCGCCGCAAGTTCTTATACGACAGAAGGAGAGAATCTGTTATCCTGTGAATACAGGATCATCAATTCCGCGAAAGACATTTCGGGAGCGAAGGTGAAAGTAAAGGATGCTTCGAAGCTGACGTTCCGGAACGGGATGGAGGTCGTGCCCGTGAAGGAAGAGGATCTTACGGTTACGCTGAAAGGGAAAAAGCTCGATCCCTCGGCATATACGATCCGGGAGGTAAAAAACAACCGCTTCCCCGGCACCGCGACGGTCGTTCTTTCGGGTGAAGGCGAATACGGAGGGACAAAGAGCTTCACCTTCAGGATCGGGGCAAGATGGCTTGGCTGAAGGATTTGATAAAGATTTGCTCGAGCAATGCGCACTGGAAATGGAGAGTTTTTGAAGAAGGGGAATGAAAGAACTGTCCTGGAGGGTTATTGAATGGAAGACAAAAACAGTGAACGCGAGGAAAAGATCGGCCGGGCGGCAGCATGGATCTCCTGGATCTGGTTTGCCTTTAAATTTATTCTGGCCGGAAGCCTGATCGCGCTCATAATCTGTTATTTTCTGGGGAAACCGCTTTGGATCGCACCGCTCATCGGAGTCGGTGCATTCCTCATATTCCGGATCGGATGGCGGATCCTCTGGCTCATCTTCGGATGGGCCGCAAAACAGTAATTTCCATGTCCAAAGAAAAGGAGATCATTTCAGATGAGAAACAGGATCGGAAGAATTCTTTCAAAAGCTGCCCTGGGGGTGAGCCTT